>DYCT01000153.1 GCA_019417975.1 Bacteroides sp. | reverse complement strand
CAACTTCAGAATCAGTCACAAAATGAGTCATATAACAAATTAATCTATATAATGTCTAATAAACACAACGTTGTTGACGCATTAAAAGGAAGAGGTCTGAATATGTATGCCACACATATTCAGACCTCTTTTCACACAACACACCCCAATCCATCTTGTTGTCACAATAACCATTTCCTGTATTAACATGAGCTCTAAATAAGATACATACATTTACCTTTCTCATCCTATTGCGACAAAGGAAATACCGGTGAGCTTATTGATTGCGAAATATTCATACAATAAGACCTATCTGTCTACAAATCTGCTGTAAACATATAAGTAAACCTCTAAAAAAAAATTAGAATAAACCCTAATTTTATGTTCGCAAAAGACTTTTTTGTGAACATAAAACAATTTATATTTGTATCAGAAAAAGGTGATATACACTTGCGATCTTTAATTTAATAATAGGAGAAAATGAACACAAAAAGAAAATTGTTATTTAAAATTTTACTGCTTGCCTGTTTTCTATTTGTAGGCAATACAGTTTTCTCGGCAGAACCACTATTGGGTGGCACATACGAGTTTAACCTCATATTACAAGATGGGGAACCATTAAATACCGGAAAGATTAAGGCCAGCTTTTTTATTGACGGAAATCGAAGAGGATTACTTATCACTGAGAATACGACAGACGCAGATACTGAGAATATCAACCAAAACAAGTATACTTATTGGTTAGAGAAAGGCGTTAAATTTTATCGGGAGAATGAAACAGTAGTGGGAATTACTTTCTATACCACAGATGGACACCGTCCGATTGAGCTATGGGGTAAGCTCTATACCAAATTTAAGAATGAAAATATAGCTTTGAATGATGGCTATCTGCAGCTTCGTCGGAATGGTAGGCTGATTACTTATCTGCCTTGCGCGACAGATGAATCCCTGTTGAATGATATATTTTTAGGGCTTATTACGGGAGACTTCAACGGCTCAGACCACCGCAATGCCAATTTTGTCAAGACCCTATCAACTATACTTTTAGAAAGCGGTTATTTTGAAGTAGAAAACGACTCTTCTGCTGAGACCTCATTAGTTGCTCCCGATTCGGATGTAGAAATCTATATTGATGGAAATAGCTTTGGGAAAGGTTCTTGGAGTGGTCGTTTAGGACTTGGGAAACACACTGTAGAGTGTCGCAAAGCCGAACATGCCCCTTCTGTCCAGAGCATCAATGTACGCGCAAAAGGAAGTAACAGCTTCCGCTTGTCTGCACCCGTCCGCAATGCTGTAACCGTCAGTCTGTCCGTAATGCCTGGTGCATCAATCTATGTGGATGGCGAATACAAATCATCAGGCAATTGGCGAGGCAGTTTGGTGTATGGACCCCATCGGGTGGAATGTCGAAAAGAAAGTCATCGCTCATCCGAAACCTCAGTGACATTGTCTGATGGTTGCAGCACTACCATCCGACTGAATGACCCCGAGCCCATTTTGGGAACGCTGTCTGCCCTCTCTAGTCCGGAGAACGCTGAAGTTTGGGTGGATGGAAAATTGATGGGACACACTCCTTTGCTTTTAAGCAATGTGCTTATAGGAAATCATTATGTAGAGGTAAAAAAGAATTATTTCAAACCGGAGAGTGTTTCTTTACTAATTCGTGAAAATGAAGTAACTAATCAGTCATTCCAGCTTGAAAGTCGTGTCCCGGTGCACATCACAACCTCTCCGGGCAATGCTCGACTGACCTTAAATGGAGAATCTCATGAGACACCGGTCAACATCGATGTAAAAGAAGGTTATTACAATGTAATGATTCCTCGTCAATACAATGGACAAGGTTTCTGCAAAAAGAGCTTGACTTTGCGTCTGGACAGCACACATACACAGGTAAACATTCCGCTGCGAAGTGATAATAATTACGACTATGCCACTTTCTGCGGTATCGATTATGATTTGGGATTGCAAGCATTGGGACTAAACATTGGAACAAATGCAGCAAAACACTTCATGCTGGAGGCGAACTTCTATTTGGGATTGAAAAAATCTGAAACGGTCTACTGGTCAGCCATGCAAACAGCTTCTCCGGAAAATCCGGATGTTGAACGTTTCAACTATAGACACTGGGCTGTAGACCTTAGGTTGGGACCGACATTCTGGTGTGGACCTTACTTGCGCGTTTCACCAGAGTTGGGCGTTCAGTACTTGAAGTTACGAGAATCGGCTGTGGACAATAGCAATACCCATAGCAACATGTCAAAAGGTGGCTATGTGGGCTGGATTGGAGCCGTCCGACTTCATTGTACCCTGACACAGCATATTGGTTTACAGATTACACCACAATATCGCATGACTGTGAGCGAAAGCAAACTCCCCGATGCATCACACGACATTGACCACTGGTGCAACGGATTTAGTGTGAAAACCGGTTTGGTATTCCATTTTTATTAAACTCTAATTTAAATCAAACAGAAAGATGAAAAATATATATATAAGTATAGGATGTTTGGTCATAGCTTTATTCATGGCCTCTTGCGAGGATTTATTACATGAAGAATATAATCCTTTTACAGCCGATAAAATCGGTCAGGAACTAAACAAAGACGGAGAGAAATCGACCAACGGCAGTACGCACATTTTGCAGGATACAGTCTTTCAGGTGAATGGTGTATCATTTAAAATGATTCGCGTGGAGGGAGGAACATTCTCAATGGGAACGACCGACACCAAAGTGTATGGTGCGCAGCCGGTACATCAAGTAAACTTGTCCACATACTATATTGCAGAAACCGAGGTCACCCAAGAGTTGTATAAAGCAGTCATGGGGAATTGTCCGAGCTCATTTAATGGTAAAAATATGCCGGTAGGCTCTGTGTCGCGACAAAAAGCCAATTCATTTATAGATAAACTCAGACAGCTGACCGGATTTTATTTTGCTTTGCCTACAGAGGCTCAATGGGAATTTGCAGCTCGTGGTGGAAACAATAGCCGCGGATACATTTATAGTGGAAGCAACGATTGCTCATCGGTTGCAGTTTGGGTCGGAAATGCTCCCCGATCGGTAAAATCTAAAATGCCCAATGAATTAGGCATTTATGACATGAGTGGCAATGTAGAAGAGTTATGTTATGATTGGTATGGCGAATATTCATCTGCCAATCAAGTCAATCCGAAAGGGGCTACAGATGGTTCCTCACGAGTTGTCCGTGGTGGTTCCTATGAGAAAGGAGGCGGGAAGAGTGCCTGTCATGTTTGTGCACGCACTTCGCTCTATGAAGACAAGGGTTGGGGATATACTGGCCTCCGTTTAGCCATTTGGTAAACCCATCAAGTGTAGCTTTTGTATGTTTCTTTCTACGTGCCATCGGTTTCTTAAAAAAAGTATACTTTACAACTGAAACCGATGGCACGTTTATTATTGCAAAGAAGTTTTCTGTAAGAAATAACAAAAAGGAAGTCAAAAAATCTTTTTTAAAGGTTATACCACGTCATATCAGCTATTTTATATATATTTGCAGCTCTGATTCAATGCAATCTGTTATAGCGAATGATTTCTGTTGAAAACATATACATGGAATTTAGCGCAACGCCACTATTGGAAGATGTGACGTTCGTTATCAATAAAAAAGACCGCATCGCTTTAGTCGGAAAAAACGGTGCAGGAAAATCCACCTTGCTTAAAATGTTGTCAGGACTTCAAGTCCCTACTTCGGGAATTATTGCCATCCCGAAAGAATGTACCATCGGCTACCTGCCTCAGGTAATGGTATTGAGCGACAACCATACGGTCATGGAAGAGGCTGAACTTGCGTTCGAACACATTTTTGAAATGCAAGCCGAGATACAGCGACTAAACCAAGAACTGAGCGACCGGACCGACTACGACTCGGAAAGCTACCACAAACTCATCGACCGTTTTACCCACGAGAATGAACGGTTTCTGATGATGGGCGGTACAAACTATCAGGCCGAAATAGAGCGTACACTCACCGGACTGGGATTCAAAAGAGAAGACTTCGACCGTCCTACCTCTGAATTCAGTGGCGGCTGGCGCATGCGCATCGAATTGGCAAAGCTGTTACTCCGCCATCCCGATGTCCTATTGCTCGATGAGCCTACCAACCATTTGGATATAGAATCTATCCAATGGTTAGAAAACTTTTTGAAAACCAGTGCCAATGCGGTAGTACTTGTATCGCACGACCGTGCATTTATTAATAATGTCACAACACGTACCATCGAAATCAACTGTCGCCGCATCTATGACTACAAAGTGCCCTACGACCAATTTGTGGTACTGCGCAAAGAACGTCGCGAACAACAGTTACGTGCATACGAAAACCAACAAAAACAAATCCAAGATACCGAAGACTTTATCGAACGGTTCCGCTACAAAGCGACTAAAGCCGTTCAGGTACAAAGCCGCATCAAGCAATTGGAAAAAATCGTTCCCATCGAAGTGGATGAAGAAGACAATGCTTGCCTGCATCTAAAATTTCCACCGGCTCCTCGGTCGGGCAACTACCCCATCATCACCGAGAACCTAAAAAAAGTATATGGCACCCACACTGTCTTCCAGCATGTAGACCTCACGGTGACACGAGGCGAAAAGGTCGCTTTCGTAGGAAAGAATGGAGAAGGAAAATCGACTCTGGTGAAATGCATCATGCAAGAAATTGATTATGATGGCAAACTCACCATCGGACATAATGTAAAAATCGGCTATTTTGCTCAAAACCAAGCTCAGCTATTGGATGAAAATCTAACCGTATTCGATACCATCGACTATGTTGCACAAGGCGATATCCGTACTAAGATACGCGACATCTTGGGAGCATTTATGTTTGGCGGAGAAGCATCCGAGAAAAAAGTCAAAGTACTTTCGGGTGGTGAAAGAAGCCGCTTAGCCATGATTAAGCTGTTGCTTGAACCTGTAAATCTGCTGATACTGGACGAGCCGACGAACCACTTAGACATGCGTTCGAAGGATGTGTTGAAAGAAGCAATACGCGAATTTGACGGAACTGTAATCATCGTTTCTCACGACCGCGACTTCCTGGATGGATTGGTTACCAAAGTCTATGAATTTGGAGGCGGAATGGTGAAAGAGCACTTGGGAGGCATCTACGATTTCTTGCAGAAAAAGAAAATGGACGACCTAAACCAATTACATACTCTCTCCTCATCGCCTACGATAGCGACATCCGGTGAAGAAAAGGTAGAGAGCAGCGAAAACAAGCTTTCTTATGAAGCGCAAAAAGAGCAGAACAAAAAAATCAGAAAGCTGGAAAAACAAATAGCCGACTGTGAAAAGAAAATAGAAGAAAACGAAGCAGCCGTTGCTTTGCTTGAAGAAAAGATGGCTACTCCCGAAGGTGCTGCCGATATGACTTTATACG
>DYCT01000152.1:2242-5464 GCA_019417975.1 Bacteroides sp. | reverse complement strand
TACTTTTCCAGGTATCTTAAGATACTTCGCCAAGTATCCTAAGATACTTTGAAAATGCACCTATAGTTCATCCGGATTTCTCCCGATTTTCTCTTCGTTTTTTACTAAGAAAAAAGGGTTAAAATGGAATAGATTTCGTGTATTGTGTTATAATACAATTGTTTATGAAAATAAAATTTGCAAATTTGCAAACCTAAGCTAGGTTGTTTGTAAATTTGCGATTCTCGCACTGCATAAATATTCATTTTGTGCAATTTGACATTTTGCTGTTTTGTCAGATTGTAACTAATGAGTAGTCATTGTTATTTTTCTTTTCGAGCCTGTATGTTGCGCATCAATCCTTCATATTTGGCACGTTTCACGGCGGAACCTTTGAAGAGTTTGCGATAGGTATCTATGTCGAGGGTTTCCCAATCGTTAGGATTCATTTGTAGAAAGTCGTTGTTGGGGTTTAGTTCCGGTGTGTGATGCGGGTTGGCAAAACGGTTGTGTGGACAAGCTTGTTGACAGGCATCGCAGCCATAGATGCGTTGTCCCATTGCACAAGCTGTTTCTTTTGGTATATCGCCTCGATGTTCGATGGTAAGGTAAGACAGACATCGGTTGGCGTTGAGCAAGCGTGGGGCCTCTAAAGCATGTGTCGGGCAGGCTTCCAAGCACCGTGTACAGTTGCCACAATGGTTTTTTATCGGTTTGTCGTAATCCAGGTCGATGTCGAGGAAAAGTTCTCCTAAAAAGAAATAGGAACCTTTTCCTGGAAGGATGAGTTGGGTATTTTTCCCTGTCCATCCCAATCCGGCTTGTTCGGCCCAATAACGTTCCAACACCGGGGCCGTATCGCAGAATATGCGCCCTTCTGTAGCGATTATCCGGGTCTGTATGGTATGGAGAAGCTCTGTTAGTTTTTGCCGCATGATGTCGTGGTAGTCTTTACCATAAGCATAATAGGCAAATTGCAGTTGTTCTTTGGGCAAAGGGTGTGAAGGGTAGTAGTTGAGTGCTACGCATACGATGCTTCGGGTGCCTTCGACCAATAGGCAGGGGTTTGTTCGCTTTTCGAAATGATTGCTCATGTAAGACATTCCGGCTTGATAGTCATGATGTAGCCAGGACAAGAGTTTTTGCTGCATATCGGGCTGTACAGGCGTTGCTTGTGTGATGCCACATGCATCGAACCCGAGTTGCAAGGCAGTGGATTTGATGGCTTGGGAGAGTGCAGTCGGATTGCTCATAAGCGTCTTTTACAAGGTGTCGAATGTGTAGCCTTGTGCCAACAGCCATTCGATGGCAAGGGGTAGGGCATATCGCATGTTCTTTTCGGCTCTCAGCGAGTCGTGGAAGGTAATAATAGAGCCGTTTCGGGCATATTTCTTTACCTTATTCAGCACTTGCTTTCCGTTGAGCTTGGTGCTGTAATCGCGAGTGACCAAGTCCCACATGATGATGCGGTATTTTTTACGAAGTACATAATACTGTTTGATGCGCATGTGGCCGTGTGGAGGTCGGAACAAATCGGAATGGATTAGTGCATCCGCTTTGTCGGTATTCGCTAAATAATTGCATGTATGGTATTCGAATCCTCTGATGTGGTTGAAGGTATGGTTTCCCACTCTGTGTCCACGGTCGAGAATCATTTGGAATTCTTTGGGGTGCTTTCTTACGTTGTCTCCCACAAGGAAGAAAGTGGCTTTGATTTGGTATTTATCTAATAGGTCGAGTATCCAAGGGGTTGTTTCGGGGATAGGACCATCATCGAAAGTCAGATACACCTTTTTCTCGTTTGGGCTCATTCGCCAGATTGCTCTGGGATAGAGCTTTCTTATCAGTTGAGGAGGTTGTTCTATAAACACGCTTTCAGTAGTTGTATTTTATAAGTTTGTCCCGACCAGCTTCATATTGCCGGTCGGGACAAACGGAAAGTTAATATAAATGTCCTGCACGTTCATTAAACATATTGTATAGTAAATCAAACTGTTTCATAAAACGTTCAGTTTGGGGCAGCTGGTATTCTGCCATCAGCTTGGTTTCTTCATCTAACAGGTAGAAATGGTATAAGCATTCTTGTGCAGAGATGTTGAAATGCTGGGTACTCATAGATAGATACCAAGTGATGTATTCCAACGATTTTTCAGCCATTTCGGCCAAGATGGTTGAACCTTCGTCTTTTTTGCCCAATGTAAGCCATGCTTTGGCTAGATCTTTAGAACCGCTTTGGAAGTCGCTGGGTACTGTCGTTGTGGGGATTACTTTCTCACAATACTCCAATGCCTTGAGCGCTTTGTCGTTTTTGCCTTCCTTGATAAGCTGGTTGATGACCATAGAAAACATACGGCGGTGTGTGAAGCACATGCGACGGATATTTTCATCGAGATATACTTTGGGGTTTTCAATGCCACCAAACTTGTATTTGTTCATCAGGTTGTCGTACATCGCGTCTGCGTTAATACGTGCATCCAAGGCTGTTACGTTAAACGGAGTGATGCGATAGGCCAATCCTTCTTGCATAAAATAGTCGCCCAGATTCAAATGATTCTCGGTGCCTACGGTAGTAGCCATATACAAGGGGCGTTCCCAGTTGCATCCTACCAGCATTTCCAGCATCATCAGTTCGCTCTTGTACAAACCGCGTTTGCCATTCAGCGAAATCTTCATAACATCCGGAATAGAGTCGTGTAATGCTTCGGGGATAGCCATGCCTGAACGGCGAATGGCGTCTTTGTCCAATGTAACGATAAGTGTATCGGTCGGGATGAGTTGGAACTCCTTGTTTGGATTGCGTACCCAGTTGTTTAAAATGTTCTTCAGTTCGAATGGGTTTTCACCAAACTGCTTTTTCATTTCTACCGGATTGTTCTCATACAGAGCCAAAACCTGTTGCTTTACTTCAGGGCGTATGGGTACATACTCGTTGGTGCCTTGTACATACTCCAATCGTTTCCAGGTGATGGGCAATGAAGGAGAATCGTATGCCGGGCGACACATCTGGTCGATATACCAATCGGTCTGCAGGTAGCTCAGGTTACATACACGCGTGTCGGTGCGGAAACCTTCTGTTTCTTGGTTGTACCACAAGGGGAAGGTATCGTTGTCGCCGTTGGTGAAAATAATCGGATTTCCTTTGGCTGGCAAGGTTGACAAATAGTTTTGTCCGAAGTCACGGCATACATAACGTCCGGAACGGTCGTGGTCATCCCATGTCTGGCTGGCCATCTGTATAGGTAC
>DYCT01000152.1:0-2232 GCA_019417975.1 Bacteroides sp. | reverse complement strand
GTAGCAAGGATAGCAGTCGGGAGTTCCGGAACTTTCTTTTTAAGCAGCTCAACGAGTCCTGCCACACCCATACCAATCCAAATAGCAAAGGCATAGAACGAACCAGCATAAGCGTAATCGCGCTCACGAGGTTGCAGCGGAGTTTGGTTCAGGTAGATGACAATGGCAATACCTGTCATGAAGAACAAGAAGAATACCACCCAGAATTGTTGTACTCCGGTTTGGATGATAGAAATAGTTCCATCTTCTTTCTTTTCTTGACGTTGGCACATCAATTGCCAGAACAAACCGATGATTCCTAATAGGAGAGGCAAGCCATAGAATACGTTGTGTGCTTTGTTCTCTTTCAGCTCCTTAGGAAGTAAATCCTGATTGCCTACCAACAGATTGTCGATGAAATTGATACCGGTAATCCAGTTGCCATGTTCTATTTCGCCTGTGCTCTGAATGTCGTTTTGGCGACCTACAAAGTTCCACATAAAATAGCGCCAATACATGAAATTGAGTTGGTAAGAGAAGAAGAATTTGATGTTTTCCCATTGGGTAGGTATTTTCACCATAATCATCTCTCCACATTGGTCGTAGGGCACTTCATGTCCTTTGATGTCCATCCAGTTTTCGTATTGCTTAACGTGCTGGTCGCTCCACATACGTGGGAATAGCATGTTTTGTGCATATTTGTAGTTTATCTTATGGCGGACGATTTCATAGCTGTCTTTTTCATCGGGCGATGCCTTTTCTTTACGCTGATATACAGGTGCTCCCTCGGTGCTTACAGGTATGCAATAACCTCCTTCTATTTTCAGCTCCGGTTTTGAAGAATAGGCTTGTCCGTAGAATAGCGGGCGGGTACCATATTGTTCACGACCTAAATATTCGCCCAGTGTGAAGATATCCTCCGGTGAATTCTGGTCCATCGGTGTATTGGCAGTAGACCGAATTACGATGAGTGCATACGATGAATAGCCAATCATAATCATCATGATGGAAAGTAAGGTTGTGTTTAGCGTACGGGCGCTGATTCGGTATTTCGGATTCACTCCTTTGGCAAAAAGATAGGCAGCCAATGCAGCCAACACCAGAATACCAATGATGACACTGCTTATGCCGTGGCCGTAGAATGGTATTCCCAACAACGCTATGGTAAGCAGGAATGAAAGGTTCATCTGCAAAGTATTGCGTTCGGTATAACTTTCATATACACCCCATAAGATAGCGGCACTCAGGACAATCAGGTAGAAAATCAAACCAGAATTGAACGGAAGACCGATTTGGTTTACGAACAGAAGTTCGAACCATCCACCTACTTTTACTACACCCGGTACGATACCATAAAGCACGATGGCTACCAATACGGCTGAACCTGCCAAAGCAAGCAAAGAGCCTTTGGCGGTGGCATAAGGGTTCTTTTTAAAATAGTAGACCAAGACGATGGCAGGGATACACAGCAGGTTGAGCAAGTGTACACCGATACTCAAGCCGGTGAGGTAGGCGATGAGGATAAGCCAACGGTCGCTATGTGGCTGGTCGGCAACGTCTTCCCATTTTAAGATTAACCAGAATACCACGGCGGTAAACATTGATGAATAGGCATATACTTCACCCTCTACTGCACTGAACCAGAAAGTATCGCTGAATGTATAGGCTAATGCACCCACTGCACCACTTCCCATAATCGTGATGATTTGTGCCGGAGTGATGTTGTTTTCGTCTTGAACAATCAATCTGCGTACCAAATGTGTAATGGTCCAAAACAGGAACAAAATGCAGGCACCACTAAGCAATGCACTCATGTAATTAACCATGATAGCCACTTGGGTAGGGTCGGAAGTAAACTGTGAAAACAAATTAGCGGTGAGCATGAAGAAAGGTGCACCAGGTGGGTGACCGATTTCCAACTTATATCCACTTGTAATAAATTCCGGGCAATCCCAGAAGCTGGCTGTGGGTTCTACCGTCAGGCAGTAAACTGTCGAAGCGATAAGAAATACCAGCCAACCTGTCAGGTTGTTGATGGTTTTGTATTGTTTCATGTTGAAAAAAGATATGTTCTTTTATGATAATGTGGCAAAGATAGTAAAGATTAAAATAATATACGTGATTTCAACACTTTATAACTAAGGCAGCTGGGCTAAAATCGAGGGATAGATATATAAAGTGACGTTTTTTCTTGCTTTTTCGAATCGATTAAGTTCTTTTCTTTCCGTTTCACTTTCATTTCTTTATCGTATC
>DYCT01000151.1 GCA_019417975.1 Bacteroides sp. | reverse complement strand
CTTCATAATGGGATATTTATTTAATTCGTTAATTTTCTTCTGTTTCTATCTCTTGTTGTTCCAACCATTCCTCAAAGTTTTGTACGTCCATACAGTCTTTCAAGGTAATGTCGCCCACTCGGGTACGTATTAGTCCGATGAGGTGGGCTCCGCTATCGAGTGCTTGTCCGATGTCGCGTGCCAAGGCTCGGATGTAGGTACCTTTGCTGCATACCACTCGTATTTTGATAACAGGAAGTTCGCATTCCAACAATTCTATTTCATCGATGACAAGTGTTTTGGGCTTCAGTTCTACTTCTTGGCCTGCACGTGCCAAGTCGTAGGCTCTCTTTCCGTCAATCTTGCAAGCCGAAAAGGTGGGAGGAACTTGTTCAATACTTCCGATGAATTTTTTTAAAGTCTCCTCTACAAGTTCACGAGTGATGTGCTCTGTAGGGTAGGTTGCATCAATTTCCTTTTCAAGGTCAAATGATGGGGTAGTGGCGCCCAGTTGGATTGTTGCAATATATTCTTTGGTATGGTATTGGAACTCTTCGATTCGCTTGGTTGCTTTTCCTGTACAGATAATCATTACTCCGGTAGCCAGAGGGTCGAGTGTACCTGCGTGACCTACTTTTAGTTTTTTTACCTTGAGCTTGCGAGACAAGTGATACCGTACCTTTGCAACCAGAGCAAAGGAAGTCCATTTTAATGGCTTATCAAAATATAATACTTCTCCGGCTTTAAAATCCATTATATTTGTAAGTTATGTCCTGTCAATAATAATACTAAAATGATTACGCCTACGATGATGCGATACCATCCGAATGCTTTGAAACCATATTTGGTGACAAAGTTGATGAAAAATTTAATGGCGAGTAGTGCAACAATGAAAGCCACTATATTGCCAACGATTAATGTAACTGCATTGTCGGCAACCAATTGAATACCGTTCGGTTCGATGAAAAGCTTTAGTATTTTATAGGCAGTAGCTGCAAACATAGTAGGTACGGCCAAGAAGAATGAGAACTCAGCAGCTGCTTTGCGTGAAAGCTTTTGAGTCATACCGCCCACAATGGTAGCCATTGAACGCGATACTCCCGGAATCATGGCAATACATTGGAACAAGCCGATATTGAAAGCACGACGTTCAGTGAGTACTGTTTCATCGCTACCTTTATTGAATAATTTGTCGCAAAAGAGCATGAAAATACCTCCTAATACCAACATGGTGGCTACGACGGTTACGCTTTCCAGCAAATCATCAATGATGTCGCTAAATAGCAATCCGAAAACAGCAGCAGGTATAAAGGCTACCAGCAATTTCCAATAAAAATCGAATCGGTGAATAAATCTTTTCCAAACCGATGGATTCCCTTCTAAAGGAGTGTTGTTGAGTTTGAAGAAGCGTTTCCAATACAGACATACGACAGAGAGGATAGCACCAAACTGAATGATAACGGTAAATGCTTTTACAAAAGGAGTACTTTCTACTCCTAATACGCTTTGGGCAATAATCATGTGCCCGGTAGACGATACCGGGAGGAATTCGGTCAATCCTTCTACGATTGAGATGATGATGGTTTCTATAAGACTCATTGTTTGTTTTATTTTTTAGGTTTTTTCAAAACAGCGTAAATCATAAAAATAAATCCAAAGAAGCAAACTACTGGAGCTAATTTGATGCGACGAGCACTGAAGATATCAGGTTCGAAGACGGTATCTGTGCTTCCGGGGCCTGTCATTAGGATAAATCCTAATATGATGATGAACATTCCTATTGCAAGCAGAATGAAATTACTTTTGTCAAACGCTAATTTTTTTTTGTCCATATTATTGTGATTTATAATGAATGATTGTAGAATAATTCTCCTTATTATATATAGTATAAATCGCTGGCCCTCATTCGTAGGAATTTATTGAGCGAGGCGTATGCACATGCGAATGTAATGATTACACCAAACAGCAAGACAGAGACTGATACTATCAGCATAACGTTGGGAGTAATGATGCCAATCAGTTCCGGTTCGTATGAAACCAACAGATAGGCAGCACCCATTAATATTCCATCGGCTATGATTCCGGACAAGACACCGCTCCAAATGTTGCGACGGAGGAAAGGCCATCGGATAAATCCCCAGTTGGCTCCTACAAGTTTCATGGTGTGAATTAAGAAACGTTTGGAGTAGATGGTCAGGCGGATGGTATTGTTGATGAGGGCAAATGATATCAGTGTGAGTAGTGCTGCCAGTGAGAGCAGAATAATACTTATTTTTCGGATATTGTCATTGACAGCATCCAATAGTTCTTGTGGATATTTCACTTCCAGAATATGGGCATTCTTCTTTAGCTTTTTCTCGATTTTTGCAATACTGTCCGAGTTGGCGTAGTCCGAGTTAAGCTTGATTTCAATTGAGGCGGTAAAAGGGTTGTATCCTAAGAATTCTTTGGGGTCGGTACCCATTGCTTCGGTCTGCTCTTTTAATGCCTGTTTTTTGGAAATATATACTGTCTCTTTTACAAAGGGTTCATCGTTCAGTTTTTTCTGATATTTTAGAATTTCAGATTCACGCATGTCATCGCTAATCAAGAGTGAGAAACTGATATTTTCCTTAACATATACAGATAAGTTGTTGGCTGTAAGTACAAAAAACACAACCATCCCCAATAACAGCAATACCAACATGGTGCTGATGGTTGAGGTGATGAATTGCATGTCGATAGACGACCCGGTATGTCTTTTTTCTTTTTTCATGCGTTCTTTTTTCTTAAAATATAAATCATAGAACTGCTTTTCTCTTTTTGTGCCAAAGTTTGGAGCCAAGCTATTGAGCCTGCATACATTCCTTTTAGGAAAGGGAAAGATGCTTTTTTATATTTTTCGCTTAACATAGAGATGTAGAAAGCATCAAATGGCATGGGATATTGTCCGGCAAGGATGAAGTTGTGCTTGGCACCAAACTGCTGCATGGTGCTAGGGCTGAAGTGCCACAAATGACGCGGTACATCATAAGCTGCCCAATATTGTTTGTAACGCTTGGCGTCGTACGATGTACAGTTGGGTACAGCTACTATCAGCACACCCTTATCCGTGAGTAGGCTTGATAGAGTTTCCCACGTTTCGTTTAAATGCTCCAAATGTTCCATGACGTGCCAAAGCGTAATCACATCGAAGCTCTTTGGGCCAAATTTATCGAGTTGGGTCTCATCGTATACATCCAAGTTAAAGTGTTCTTTGGCAAACGCTCTAGCTTGTGCACTTTTCTCAATTGCTTTTACGTTCCATCCTTTTTGCTGTATATAGTTTGAAAAATAGCCTGTTCCAGTACCGATGTCAAGTAGGTTCCCAGAAGAAAGTCCTGTACGATTTTTGATAAGGCTGTATTTTCGATGCAGCATTTTTTTGCGTACCAGATGGTAGATGCTGTTGATGATTCCTTTGTGCGTATCACTATGTGATATGTAGTCAGGTGTTTCGTAATATTTACCTATTTGCGATTCTATAGGTGCATTTTGTGTAAACCGGAATCCACATGTTTCGCATTGACACACCTCGAAGGCTTCACCGGTGGCGTAGTGGTCTACGCAGTTCATAATATGTTTTTGTTGGCTGTTTCCGCAAAGCGGGCATACAGATATGTGGAGTTTACTCATTGTTCGGATGTAATCTTTATTTCCCTTTTGGGGTAGGTATACAAAATACCCTAATTTGCTGCAAATAAACAAATAAATCGCGATATGGATAAGGTTTGTTAAGCTTCTTTAATAGAATTGACGCGAGTTTGAAATATGTATCGCTTATTAAAGTAAGATATTTCATCTTCTGACAATTCATGCAATCGATTATTAGAAGGAATATACCCTAAAAACTATCTATTGTTTTTAGGACGAAAAGGATGTATAAATAGGATAGGAGCACACACACTCAATGCGCGCCCCTATTCTTGGTTAATATTTTGCTTTTGGGTTATTTCGGTTTAGATACATTCTCCTTTGAGTGTAGCCGAACTAGAGTCTGTGATGCGTACTTTTACAAAATCTCCGATGTGGTAATGATGGCGGTCGAATACCACAACTTTGTTTTGTTCTGTCCGACCGAAAAATTGTTCTTTCGAACGTTTGGACACGCCTTCTACTAACACCTCATATTCTTTGCCTATGCTTTTTTGGTTGCTTTCGGCCGAAAGTTCGTTTTGTAGTTCAATGATTTCATTTAGGCGTCGTATCTTTACTTCTTCCGGAATGTCATCAGGCAGACGTTTCGAGGCAAAGGTGCCGGGGCGTTCCGAGTATTTAAACATGAAGGCGGCATCGTAGGCGCATTCACGCATAAGTGAAAGCGACATCTGATGATCTTCTTCTGTTTCCGAGTGGAATCCGGAGAAAATATCTGTACTCAGTCCGCAGTCGGGAATGATTCTTCGGATGGCACGGACACGTTCCAAATACCATTCGCGGTCGTATTTACGGTTCATGAGTTTCAATATGCGTGAACTTCCGCTTTGCACCGGCAGGTGGATGTGTTTGCATACATTGGGTGTATCGGCAATGACTTGTAAGGTCTCATCGCTCATATCTTTCGGGTGTGAGGTTGTAAAGCGGATACGTACTTGTGGAGCTGCTTCGGCTACTGTGCGCAAGAGAGTTGGGAAATTGATAACCGCGCCATCTTTCTCATAGCGATAGGAATTGACGTTTTGTCCGAGCAGGGTGATTTCTTTGTATCCTTTTGCGGCCAGGTCGTGCACTTCGTTGAGGATGCTTTCCAGGTCTCGGCTTCGTTCTCTGCCTCGGGTGTAAGGCACGATGCAGTAGGTGCAGAAATTGTTACATCCGCGCATGATGGATACAAATCCGGAAATGTGGTTTCCGCAAATTCGCGAAGGGATTACATCTTTGTAGGTTTCTGTTGTTGACAGTTCTACATTGATGGCCTTTTCTCCGGCTTCTACAGCAGCAATTAATTCGGGCAGAGTCAAGTAGGCATCGGGCCCTGCTACTAAATCGACGTGGTGATTTTCAATCAATTCGTTTTTAACACGTTCGGCCATACATCCCAATACGCCTACGATGAGGTGTTTCTTTTTCTTCTTGAGTGTATGGAAGAATTCCAGTCTGTTGAAAATCTTTTGCTCTGCATTGTCGCGGATAGAGCAGGTGTTTAGGAAGATGGCGTCTGCTTCTTCAAGCGATTCGCATACTGTATAGCCTGCCATTTGCATGATAGAGGCTATCACTTCGCTATCGGCTACATTCATTTGGCAACCGTATGTCTCAATACATAATTTTTTGTTGCTTTCAGTTGCGGATTTAAAGTCCGTTTCTGTTAATTTCTCCATTTTATAAATGTATTTAATAATTTCATCGCAAAGATAACTCTTATCCTTGAATTAATAGTAAAATGTAACAAAAAAACCGCAAGAACTATCAGATTAAAACATTTGAATATATAATTATTGTTAATCTGGTCTTCTTTATAAAGTCAATATTTGGCGCATTTAAAATTATTTCACATATTTGC
>DYCT01000150.1 GCA_019417975.1 Bacteroides sp. | reverse complement strand
TGGGCCATCTTTATCTGGTCATTGGGTGCCTGCCTGCATGCTGCCTGTGGCTGGGCTACAGAAAACGTAATGGGCATTCACGATACCGCAGAAATGATTGCTGCCACAGGCGCTGCCACTACAGCCATCGCTACAATCAGTGTTTATTTCTTCATTGGAGCCCGTGTCGTATTAGGCATCGGTGAAGCAGGAAACTTCCCTGCCGCCATCAAAGTAACCGCAGAATACTTCCCCAAAAAAGACCGCGCATTTGCTACTTCAATCTTCAATGCCGGAGCTACAGTAGGCGCCTTGATTGCTCCTGTCACCATTCCGTCATTAGCTCGTTACTTCCAGCAGATGGGTGTCGGCAACGGATGGGAAATGGCTTTCATCATCATTGGTGGACTTGGTTTTATCTGGATGGGACTCTGGATGTTTATGTACAAAAAGCCGGAACAATGCAAGCATGTAAATAAAGCCGAGCTGAATTATATCGAACAAGACAAACTGACCGATGCTCAAGCATGTCCTACCAACTCTGCCCAAGAAGAAGAGAAAAAGATGTCGTTCTTACAATGCTTGAAATACCCACAAGCATGGGCATTCGCTTTCGGTAAATTCATGACCGACGGCGTATGGTGGTTCTTCCTATTTTGGACACCGGCTTATATTTCCGATGTCTATGGCTATTCTTCCGACTCCGGTATGGCTCAAATCCTCATCTTCGTACTGTATGCCATCACCATGCTATCTATCTACGGAGGAAAATTGCCTACTATCATCATCAATAAAACCGGAATGAATCCTTATGCTGCACGTATGCGTGCCATGTTCATCTTCGCATTGTTCCCCCTATTGGCCTTATTTGCACAGCCGTTAGGCGAATACTCTGTTTGCTTTCCGGTAATAATCAGCGGTATCGCAGGAGCTTCTCACCAATCATGGTCGGCCAATATTTACTCTGTAGTAGGCGATATGTTCCCTAAAAGTGCAGTTGCCACAATCATCGGTTTAGGAGGTATGGCAGGAGGTATCGGTTCTTTCCTTATCAACAAAGGCTCCGGCGTTCTCTTTACCTATGCCGATGAAACACAAATGACCTTTATGGGATTCCAAGGCAAACCGGCTGGCTATTTCATCATATTCTGTGTCTGTGCAGTAGCTTACCTCATCGGATGGATTGTCATGAAACTATTAGTTCCGAAGTATAAACCCATCAATGCTTAATACAATTAAGTAAAAGATAATATATCATATTCAAAGAAATCCCCAACAGACAAAAGAGAAGTTCGACTTGCTTCCTTTTCGTCCGTTGGGGATTTCTTTATGCTGACGATACATTGTTACGGCATTTCCGGCAATGTCCAATGAGGAGTCTGCTCCAATAATTGAGCATAAATAGGATTGGCAGATAACACTTGTGGGTCGCCTGTCAGAAAAAGTTGCTTACGTGCACGAGTCAATGCGACATTCAGCTTCCTGTCAATAACCTGTCCTCTATCTTCGGTCAAGTTTGACAAGAAACGAAGCTGCCAGACATGATTCACGCAGAAAGAATATATAATCACATCACGTTCGCTCCCTTGAAACCTTTCCACCGTATCAACCATAATATCTTGTAATTGTGGAATACCGGTCGATTCCAATTCTTTCCGAATCAATGCTATTTGGCTACGATAAGGCGTAATGATACCTAATGTTTTTTGACTGAATGTCTCAACATGACAGCGATAGATTTCTTGCGCAAGACGAGCAACAACCTGTGCCTCACAAACGTTTGTCTTGCCCGAAGTGTTACTACGTTCTGCTTGAGAAGGGATAAAAGCAACTCGCTGTACCAGCAAATCCGACATTACCGACACATAGGTATCGGGCAGCTGCAACACACCTTGCTGATGCGACAAACCTATCGGTAGCAACTTTCCTCCATAAAAAGCCTGATTGGGAAACCTTGCCACATCGGGATTCATACGTCCCTGCCGACACAACATATCTACCGTCCAACCATCGTCTGCCACATACTTTCTATAAAGCCGTTCAAAAAGCGATTCACGCAAATTGTTCAATCCTATCTGCTGTAAATCGGGCTCGGATACTTTCGTCTGCAACTCATTTTGCATCACTACAGCCGGAAGCTGCTTGTGGTCGCCAATCAAAACAAACTTCCCAACTGCGTTCTTCCCCTCCGGAGTTGTCTGGCAAAGGACTCCCAACAACTGCGATTCCAATATCTGTGTAGCTTCATCGACTATCACTACATCGAAGCTTTTTAATTTAAATAGCTCAGGTTTGGAAGAAATAGAAGCAACTGTAGCAACAAACACCCGACACGACTCCACACACTGCATCACCTCGCTGCGACGATTGCACTCACCTATAGCATTCTCTAATAAATAAGGACGATAAGGTTCATCGCAAGACAATTCACTTCCCACCCGGATAAAGCGTACTTCCGGTGAAATAGACAAGATAGATTTACAGATTTCATCGACAGCCCGATTGGTATAAGCCAATAGCAAAATCTGCATTTGCGGTCGTTCCAAGAATAGCTCTACCATGCGTCGCAAAGCGCGCGAAGTTTTACCTGTGCCCGGTGGTCCCACTAATAGGAAACAGTCTTGAGCAGCCAAAGCTTTCAACGCTACTCGTTGAAAATCATCGGATGCCTCATCTATTTCCTTTTTATAAGAAAAATCGAATTCCGGTTCACGCTGGCAAAGCAACAAATCGCGTCGGTCTGGATTAGCTTTCAAAAACGTATGAAGTCCCTTGTACATAACCCGAAATGTAACATCCATAAAGTCGTGTTCCAAAGCATAAAGCGATGTATCAGGCAATACAGAAAGGTTACGTTGAGAAGCACGAAACCTAATTTTCAGTCGGGTACCTGTCATCTCCTCAATACAACCTTTAAACACCATCTTATTAGTTACCATGTCGGCATCGGTATTTCGTTCGTAAAGAACGACCACATCGCCTAAACGGAAATTAGGATGAAAATCGCACCCATAATCCGGTATTTCTAAAACCACGTAAGCCTTATGCGCATCCGAAGCATGATTTTCTACCAAGCGCAGGTTGTAAAACAACTCTCCGGCCTCACGCTTTTCTGCTACAGAAGAGAGCCAAAGCGAAGAAGCCCCTGTATGACTTTCGTAATCGATATCGCCAGACTTAGATGTGTACAGTTCCTTGGTGATGAAATTATACAAGGATATAAAATAATGTTTTTCAAGAGACGAAAGCGAACGCAACGAGTCTTGGAAGTCATGTAAAGGGGGTGCAAGGTATGTATCCCAAAATACACGACTCACCGCTTTCTCCTTCAATTGTTCGGCATCCAGACTTTCCAACAACCGGGTCGTATATTCTATACTATTATGATACTGCACCCAAAACTCACCGGCCACAATCCGGTTACGCAGATTCATGACACGTTTGACCATCGTCCACGAACTATTTGCCGGATACAATAATGGATAACGAGTATAAAGAAGATAAGGAGTCTGCTTCCGATGCGAAATGCCCATGCTGAACTCCAATACAGCCATATAAAGCAACATCTGCACACGGTTATTCTCTTTGGGAGCGACCTTGGGACGAAGTGAATATTCATCGGCTTTACCCGATTTCATTTCAATAAAAGCATGCATGTCGCGCTGCATATAGTCCAAACGTCCTTGAATGCCCAATGCTTCACAAATATATGAAGGTTCTAACACAGCATCGTCCTTATTGAGCCGATAGGCCGGATCAGCAAACTGATGTCTGACAACTTCCCGAATATGATTGAAATGAGTGCGACAATCGGAAAAGAAGCTATCCTCAATAGCAGCATTGGTCAACTCCTTACACGAGGCCAACTCCAAAGGATACATCCGAAATGCTTTTTGCATGCAAGCCCGATAATCGACTTCTCCATGAGCATGAATCCATTCGTCCAAAAAGAGATTGGCAATATTACCCAACAAAAGGGGTAGCGGATTATTGATAGGAAGTAATCTGCTGAGGATATAGTTGCCCGGATGACTGCCATAATCTTTATAGCATTCTGCCAACGAACTGATGTCCAGCAGATAATCGGGCTCTAAAATAATAAAAGCAGGAAGATAGACTCCTTCATTATCGACATTGACATCCAACAAATTGAGTTGTGCACATTTCCACAAACTCGGAACAATATCTGTAAAGACATCATTTATCCCCTCTACATTATAACGCACCCGCAAGTGGGTATCTGATACAAAATCGACAGGTGTCACATACAGAAATTCTTCATCTGCCTCTTGGAAACATACCCTAAGCCTCTTGTATTGTACGGCTTTCGGTTTGAATCCAGATGTATACTCCTCATGAGGCAACAATGCAGCGACTTCGGCTGGCAACGAAACATCAAACAGAGTTGCAGTAAGCGTAGCTACAGTTGCCCAATCGCGTCGGAAAGATGTTTTATCAGGCTTCTCACGTTTATTTAGTACCGCATTCGATGTCAACCGAAACGTATGCAGATGATTGATTTGCCATGCAGGTAAATGACGAGCATTGCCCAAATAATTAATTCGAGCAGCCAAATCGGTCATCTGCAGATTTTCATCGTTCATAAAAGTCCTACACAACCGCTCCAACAATTCACGAAGCTGTAGGTAAGCCTGCAACGAGTCCTCATCCTCTCGTCTGTAGACTGCTATTAACGATGAAAAATATTCCTCAATCTCCGGACTCATGTACTACCGTATTCCCTTTTTTGACCAGCAATATACTAAATTCGTAAAGCAAGCAAAGCGGAATGGCTACTACAGAAAGTGTAAAAGGATCGCCTGTAGGAGTAATCACAGCAGCCAGGATAAATATAAAGACAATGGCATGACGACGATACTTACGCAACATCGGACGGGTAATCAACCCAAGCAACGACAGAATCCAGGTGACCAAGGGAAGCTCAAACACCAACCCCATTACGAGCACCAACATCATAAAATTGTCAATATACGAATTGAGCGAAATCTGATTCTGTATCTGCATACTCAATTCATAGGTCGACAAGAAACGCAGCGTAAGCGGCCAAACCATAAAATAGCCCAACACGACTCCTATAAAGAACATCACTGTGCCCAAAAACAATGCTTTGCGCACACCACTACGCTCTTGAGGATACAAAGCCGGTTCTACAAAACGCCACACCTCATACAACATATAGGGTGCAGAAGTTATTACCGACATCCAGAAAGAAGTAGATATATGCACAAAAAAAGGAGAAGCCAAATTGATGTTCACCAGCTTCACCTCGAAAGTAGAAGAAAAGAAATCACCTGTTAGATTCAACCAATCGCCTATGCGATGCAACAATCGGTAAAAAACAAAATCATCGTGACAAGGAGCCATGATTACCTGGTCGAACAGCATGGGCATGGTCGCAAAATAAACAATTAGCAAGACCATCCATACCAACAGGATACGTATCAATGCACGACGAAGCACATCCAGGTGATCCCAGAAGGTCATCTCGGCCATAATTATGCCTTTTTATCCGTCTGGTCCGATTTATTCAAATCGTCGTTTGTTTTCTTAATTTCAGCTTCAGCTTCGGCTACACCC
>DYCT01000015.1:11680-14322 GCA_019417975.1 Bacteroides sp. | reverse complement strand
GGTAAACACATAATAAACAATAAGCAAAAGCGTGCAACTCATTGAGTTGCACGCTTTTGCTGTTTCTTGACAATTCTAAATAAATTTGGTTAACTCAGAAAATCCATGTATATTTGCCACATATTTGGTACAGGACTTAAATGTCTATAAAGTCGGACTTATTGATACTTAAGCGTCTATGCTGTTAAAAACTTTAAGTAAATGGGTAGGGCGTCCAGTTAGATGTTCCGAAAAACAGATGCAGAAATCACCCATTAGTATGTTGCCTATATTCGGAATCGTGCCGTGGAAACATCACTTGGTCATCACATCTAAGTGCAAATTGAGAATGTCGCTCCAATGGTACCGTTGTAGCGGTCGGATGGTACCGCGCGGAGCGGATGCATGGTACCGCTTATAGTGTATGCATGGTACCGGTACCAAATCTCCGCTACAGATGCTGCTGAACCATTATGTCAAAGAACGATAGTTTGAACGGTACCACACTTCCGCTACGAAAAATCCGACAGCGTGAATCAGCGGTATCAAAACACTGCTACAGACGGTACCAAATCGCCGATATTATCAGATATTCAAGCGTTACCTCAAAGAATTGCGGAAGAACTGCAACGTAATAACCCTGAAACATCAACGCCATCGCAAAAGCTTGATGATGATAACTTGACTGAGCTTATATCTCAAGTCATAGATGCGGCCTTGCAGTCTCGCCTTTATGATGATGAGAAATATGTGGACAAGATTGTTGGCTCATTTACGGAACTTGCCAATATGTATAACACCGTCACAGCTAACTGCAATAAAAATGCAGAGACTCTTAATCGCAATATCCAACTGACGGAAAAGCGATATGCAGCAATGATGGTACTTATGAAAGCGAAGAAATCAAAGACAATAGAGCTGCCACCCATACCGCAAACCATGAAAGCCTTGCCTCGCTTCATTTTTCTGTCGTATCCCTGGTATTTGATAAAGAGGGTGTATCGAAGTGAGCACTTTCGCCAGTTCCTGGTTGTCTGCATGGCTTGCCTCCTTGCTGTATCTGTGTTTCTGACGATATTCTTGGTTATGATAATGCGCAGTTGAGAAGATATTGTTTGCCACATATATGTGCTAAAAGATAATGACACAGCAATGATGAATAACTTTATCCATATTGCTACGCTGCTGTTTGCTGACAATAGAGATGTAGCAACAGCAATGTCTGAATCGTGTTCCTGAGTTAAAGCAGTTGAGTGAGGATATTGACAAGGCTACCAATACCTTCATCAATGCCACACTTGAACTGGAGTCTGCCATTCAGCAGTTCAACGGGCAGAAGCCAAATTAGGTGGTGCTGTGACTACTATCAGCAAAAAGGTTGATACAATTAATCAGCACATAGACAAAGTTTTGGAGAGTGCTCCCACAAAATTAAAGGTGTCTGTAAATGTCAATGATGCTGACTGGCAGAAAAACCAAGAACTGTTTGCCAAAGAACGCCAATGGATGACCGCACAGATGCAGATGCATATCCGTGAGGTCAATTCCATGTTTGCTGATGAACGGAAGAATGTTCGCTACAACGAATATAATGGTTGCTATCTTGGTCATATGGTATAGGTCTGATAGTTGTCTAGAATCGGGGAAAATGACAAACCGACTGGTCTTAGGCTTTCACTTAAAATCAGTCGGTTGTACATGAATTTGCAAATATGGAAAGAAAGATTACTATTTCCACCAATTTGCTGTAATGTTATATTCGTAAAGGTGTGATTTTGAATTTCTTTTGCGTATAATTTGAGATTTTATGTTTCTATAGCCCAGACCATTTAACATCTCTTCGATTATGAGATCGGTCTCCACGTAGTTTCCGTAGAAAGAAGAATTGCCGAGAATATAATTAATTGAAGCATGGTCATTAAGATGATTTCTGAGATTTGAGAGATGGAGATACATGTCATCAAAGAACTTTTTGACATACAAAGCCATGGTTCTTCCATTCTTGTCATCTGCATTTTCAATTCTATTACAAACATCTAACAATCGTTGTGGCAAAGTAGGAGTTATTTGCTCCCATGTATGCAACTTACTTGTAGCACTCCCCCATGTACCACCTATCGCCTTCCAGTCTATTTCGCCCGCTTCTTCTCCACTTGATAAGAACTTCAACCAGTACATGTATGGTCTAAGTTCCCTTATATAACTGATTCTATTCGGATAAGGAGGTGAAGTAATAACAAGATCATACGTTTCTGGAACTTCAAGGTATCTAGAATCGTTATGATAGATCCTAACATGCCCAGTTAGCTCATTTTTAGCAGAATCTACAATCATTCGCAGTCGTTCCATAAACATATTCTTGAAAATATCAGAGCCGAAATCTTGAGTCTCCTCTTTGAATGATACTGAGATATGATTAAAGTCCGCAGCTGAACAATCTATAACAAGTCTAGCAAATGCAATCCAAATCAGATTCTGCTCACCTTCCATCGTTGGCTCACCCCATGTCTCGCTAAGGAAACTTCTTAAATTACCTAATGCCAAAAGAGTGGAGGAACTCCACCATCTTTCAATATTTCTCATTGGAGGAACCCAAACATCAGATTTGTCAAGAGTAACCTCTTTCAGTCCATCTATAGTAATTTTCATCATCTCATTCAACA
>DYCT01000015.1:5463-11670 GCA_019417975.1 Bacteroides sp. | reverse complement strand
GAACCAGACTAAGAATGGGTTGATATCGTAAAGTGAGCAGTTGAATCCATGTTCAGCAGCTACTATTCCAGTTGTCGCAGTTCCACAAAACGGATCAAGAATTGAAATTTGATGATTTTCTTCTGCAAATAAACCATCAAGATTCAATATCTCTTTTACCAATTTTATAGAATAAGCAGGGGTCAACCTTAACCAGCCATGTTTTCCTTGTTCTTTGTTGTACTTAAAAGTGTAATCGCTTCGCTGTTTCATTATTTTACTTGGTCGAATTTATGTCAAATAATTTTTCAAGAATCTTTTGAACCTCTCCCTTGATATAGGGGGAATTCTCTTCGAAGAATTTTGCTAAATCATAACCTAACACTTCTTTCGTGAAAGCAAAGAGAGACACGTAGGGGTTTGTACTTCTTGAACCAATGATAATTGCGCAACGATTATTCGTGTAACGTAATACAATATCATTATCTATTTGTCCAGAGAAAACAGTGAACACTGGCAAGTAGTTATAAGCATAGGCAACAGTCGCGTTATCAATATCTCCATTTTGACGTTTGCTATCCTTGCTCTTATAGCCTTGTCTAACCTCGAAAACGGCTCCTTTAAGATTAGAAGGATCAATGCCTATTATTTTGCCATACTCTCGAATCCAGTTTGCAACTCTATCTCTGACTTGGGAATCGCGAATGTCATCAAGTTCAAGTCTGCCATCAAGTGAAAGCACTTTGTTCTTCCCCGCTTTTGTTTTAGTAGTATATGACCATTTTGCAGACTCGTATGACTCGTATTTTGTAGTGTCACACAAAATCTCACGAAATAATCGTTCACAACCAATGCCTATTTGCCTATATATGGATGTCATGCAGCCGGCAGCCTTATGTGCAGTAAACATATAAGGAGAGTCTAAACCAATCCAGGAATAGAAAGGATCACTGCCATAAAGAGCAAGAAAGTCATTCAGAGAAAAGCCTTCCTCTTTGTTGTTATGACCAAATTTAGGGTTGTATGAAAGACATTCATACAGTGGTTCTAAAAAAATCTGAATGTAACGTTTTACCATAGGGCTTCTTATTTTACAGTGTCATTAAGTAAATACTTTACATCAACATCCAAAAGTTTGGCAATTCTATCAAGAGTATTCAAGTCTGGTTGGACTGTATTCTTGCACCATTTACTTACTGTGCAAGTTGACTTGCCCAATTGTTCTGCAAGCCATTTCCCGGTTTTGTCTTTTTCGACAAGAACTAATTTTAGTCGATTGAGATTTGACATATGTTCGAAATTGGATATATTTAATTTTGATGCAAAGTTATTAAAATTCCATGATAACTGTGTGTCGTTTATGAAAAAACTGTTATTTAGTTTTCATTTTATTGATTGGCCACTCTCAAGTACCTATTTCGAGCTTTCTCTCGCCTGGCATCTTCTTATACACGAATCCTTCGCCCCTAGGGAAGTAAGCTTCGAATACAATACTCAGGAACCGTGCAATGTCCTTACGTTTCTTTCCTATCTTGAAGAAAGCGGAACTGGCATACGCCATGAGGTCGGCTTGGCTGCATTTGGCATTAACGGCTATGCTGACTTTAGGTATTACTATCTGGTCACGCTCGGCAAAGGCTATGGAACAAGCGTTGATGGCCTCTTGTTCTTCTTTGCTGAACACGCTCATCTTCGCTGCAAACCAGTCGAGTACTTCTTGCATTTTGTGCTGCTGCTCTTCATCCACGGCTTGCGACATTGCTGCTGCACGTTCCTGTTCAAGTTTCTCCACCGTATCTTCAAGCACCGCCACCTTTTTCTTCATGACATTGTACTTCACCATATTTGCCATGACGAAGCAATAGCAACACACAACGACGATGAACACAAGTACGGCTTGATAGCGCAGCTCGTCCACAATATTGTTCAGCCCTGCAATGTAATGGCTCATCATTGGCACTGACATCAACGACAGCGCAGCACCGACATACATAAACCTAATCTTTGCTTTGTCGCTTATGGGCGATATGCCCACAAACAAGGCAAGGATGAGCGACAATGCGCAGAAGCAGAGTGCCAGTAATGCAGTTCCCATATTCTATTCTGTTTTTATTGTTTTGTTTTATGTTCTTTGTCAAACAATTCATCATCCTCATAAAGCAGATATTCATATTCGGTACCGATAAGACTTTCACGGTCATACTCTTTTCTGTACTCCATGATGTAATAACTTATGGTTTCGGGATAATCATAGACGAATCTTCGGCAAACTTTCTTGTACATAAGCAATATGCGTTCGTCGTCGGCAAACTCAAACAGATAGTCAAGCATCCGGCCTACTTCATTTGCAGTTGCGTGTTTCCTCGCACAGAACTTCTCCACAATGGGAGCATACTCTATGGCTGCTCTCTCACGAATCTGCATAAGTCCCTTTGCCAATTCTTTTATTCCTGCAAAGAATTCCTGATAATCCTTGTCCTTACTGATATCATTCATGACATGTCTTTTTTAATCTTTCAAACAAGCAAGCGGTATGACTTTGACTCCGTCTGGGCGTGTGTAAGCCATGCTGCCACCTGTCATGACAATCATCAAGTCTGGTTCGCGCAACGGCACCTGCTTTTCTGTCTCATTATGCACTTGAATGAGTCGTTTAATTTCCAAAAGATGTTTGGCTCCTTCTTCTATTTCACGGCTGCCAAGCTTGCACTCTATCAGAGCATAGCGTCCATCGTCAAGATGAAGCACTAAGTCGGCTTCCAGTCCGTAGCGGTCGCGATAATATGACAGATGATTGCCAAAACCTGGAGTATAAGCCCGAAGGTCTCTCGCACACATCTGCTCAAAGATGAAACCAAAGGTTTTGAGCTGCGTCATCAATGCTTCTGGGGAAAGTCCTAATGATGCAATTGCAATGGATGGGTCTACGAAAGCTCGTTTTATACCACTTCGAATTGCAGTCTTGCTTCGGACTGCAGGACACCAAGCTTCGATGTTGTCAATAACGAACAATTTGTTGAGGGAGGTTACATAATCCTCAAACGCACTCATAGAAAGTGAAACTTCCCCAGGGGTTGTTACATCAGCTAACAGAGCCGTATTCTTTGCCAATGTTGAGATGTTACGGGCATACGAACGCAATATTGCACGAGTTG
The DNA here is from genome assembly GCA_019417975.1 of Bacteroides sp. GTDB lineage: Bacteria > Bacteroidota > Bacteroidia > Bacteroidales > Bacteroidaceae > DYCT01. The sequence goes on along the minus strand of DYCT01000015.1, from coordinate 8,536 downwards.
TCCGTTCATCCCTTTGTACGCCATCCACTCTTGAAATATCGTCACGACAGATAGCATCAACATAGTTGCGTGCAATAAGTAGCTTTGCCTTATCACTCTTCATATTTAGAAATGCAGGCCATCCACCACGACAAGCAGCATAAATCAAGTCTTCAATCTTCATATCTGAAGTGATGCCGTCTATGTCTAAGTCTTTATTATCAAACAATTCTTTAAGTGAAATCTTTCCGTTAGACTCTCCTGACTCCCATAGACTCATTGGCAACATCTTCATTCGTGAAATCCTACCCGTACCAGAATGATGTATTTTACTTCTGTCTACAACAGTAGACCCCGTAAGAATGAACTGGCCTGGGACCTGACGCCTGTCCACCATAGTACGCACGGCATCCCAAAGCACAGGAGCATCCTGCCATTCATCTATAAGACGAGGAGTTTCACCCATCAACAACAATGATGGTTTCGAGGCAGCAGTTGCAGCGTATTCTTCCTGCATCTCCGTGTCCTGCATCTTAATGACACTTTTGCTCATTTGTTCCGCAGTTGTTGTCTTTCCGCACCACTTAGGACCCTCTATTAGTACAGCCCCAAAAGCCTCAAGACGCTCTGCCAGTTGAAGGTCTGCAATTCTATGTGAATAACTCATATTGTAATCGTGATTTGATTATGTGTGCAAAGTTAGTGATATTCAGTTATATATACAAGCAAAAACTGATATTTGTGGATATTTAATACTATGAATTGTGTTGTTTCATTGCTAACTTTTGTGGTAGTTTAGAACTAGCTTTTGTGGCAATTCATTTGTATTTTTTGCTGTATTTCATTTGTAGTTTTTGAGGTACTACATTTGGTATTTACAAGTAAAAACACTACCTCTTAATAAGGTAGGCTGCACTCGGGAATACAAAACAAAACTTCGTATTTGTTTTGATATTCCGCTCATTTGCACTACCTTTGCAGCAGTTGAGTGCGTGTTTGCTTATCGTTGCTTATTTCCATAATTGCAGCACATTTGCAGCACGCTCACGCAGATGGCTTGTTTAATAACGGTTTGCATTTCGAGGAGGTGAAGTAAGTATAGATAACTACCGAAAGGTATAGATAGATAAATCCGCATAGCTCAATGAGTTATGCGGATTTTCTTTTTGGCTAATACCTTATTAATCCCAAATCGGAGTGTAATAGCATATCCGATTTTCCCAGTAGACCTTCTCAGAATGTCACTTTGAATATGGTACCGCTTTCGATATGTGAAGTGACTGATATGCTTGCTCCCATGCGCTCCAAAATGCTTTTGGAGAGAGCGAGTCCTATGCCTTTGCCGGATACAGAACCGACATTCGAGGCACGGTAGAAGGGTTGGAAGATGTGACAAAGGTCTGATTTCGGAATGCCTATTCCACGGTCTTCTATCGTTAGGCATGGATGGTTGACGGTAACTACCACGGGATGCCCATTGGAATATTTCACAGCATTGCTTACCAGGTTGTGTATGGCGATACGAAGAAGTTCAGCGTCAGCTGTCACTTTGAAATCGTTGATGATATTCAGTCTCACATTGTCTATGTTACATTCTGCTGCGATAACAGAAGAAAGATTCATGGGTTGCATCTTTGTTTTGTCTATACGGCCGTACTGGGCATGAGAGAATTGTAGCAATTCACGCATAATGGATATGATACGGTTGGTCTCTTTGGAAATACGACTGAGAATGTCGCGATATTCTTCGGGCGTATGATTCATCATGAGTCCTACCTCGCATTCGCCTTGAATGGCAGTAAGGGGGTTGTTGATTTCATGGGAAGCATTGTTTACGAACATCTTTTCTGCTTGATAGTCCATGTCTATTCTGTTGAGCGTGCGCAGGGCATACAGGCGACTGATGAGGTAGAGAATGCCGGCAGAGATAATTACGAGTACGAGCAATCCCCAGAGCAACATACGGTTGATGTCTTCAATAAACGGATTGCGACTCAGTACTATAACGGCGAATGTCCCTGTGTTGTCGTAGTAAATGAATGCTGTGCCTACTTCATCTCTTTCCTCAAAGTTGATGGTCTGATTGGCAAATAGTTTTTCTATTTCTTCTTTGTCGAGATATTGTCTTAGTTGTTTTTCTGCTTCGACTCGGTCGGCCAGGTTGATAAATAGTTCTTTGGAGGTAGGGATAGAGTTCTGTCGGCGAATTACTACATTGCGATATTTCACGGGGTCGAGTTCATCTTCAGAAAACTTTTCTTCTGCTACAGCATGTGCTTTCTCCTCTAAATAGCTGTAATAGATATCGTGGGTATAGTTTGACGCTACGAAGAAAAATAGGAGAGCTGTAATGATTACCAGACCAATTGTTATACCCGAGTATAGCAGTGATATTTTGTTTCCTATCTTCATTTTTTCAAGCAATATCCGGTGCCGACCACTGTTTGTATTATCTTATGTTCGAAACCATCATCAATCTTTTGTCGTAGATAGCGCACGTACACATCAATGACATTGGTATTGGTATCGAAATCTTTATCCCACACATCCTTGAGCAGTTGGCGACGCGATAGAATCTCTCCTTCGTGTTCCATCATGTATTTTAGCAACCGATACTCTTTGATGCTCAAATCCCATTCTTTGTCATCTCGATATACCTTGTGCGATGATGGATCAAGTCGCAGTTCGCCACAGATGAAGTTAGCCCCTTTGTGAGAATGTTCAGCTCTACGGAGTAATGCTTGGATGCGAGCCAATAGCTCAACAAACTTGAATGGCTTGGCAATGTACTCGTCAGCTCCATTTTGCAGTCCCATCACTACATCGTCTGTTGTGTCGAGAGCAGTAAGCATAAGTATGGGAATCGTATATCCGAAAGTGTCACGAATCTTTCTACACACTTCCAGCCCATTCATCCCTGGCATACGTATGTCGAGCATTACGAGGTCATAGCGATTGCCTTCCTCAAGCAATCGCCATGCCTCCGTACCATTGTTCACTACGGTAACATCATAGTTGAAGTTTCTTAGTCCGCGACTCACAAAGTCGGAGATGTTCTCTTCATCCTCAGCCATCAATATTTTTTTCATAATAC
>DYCT01000015.1:0-5453 GCA_019417975.1 Bacteroides sp. | reverse complement strand
ATACAAAGATATTATATTTTCTTGATGTTCACGTGTCTATATACAGATTCTACTATCAGTGGGAAAATAAAGAGCGTGAACATTGTTGCTCCCATTAGTCCACCGATGATAACTATGGCCAATGGGCGTTGACTTTCAGAGCCGATGCCATTACTCAGTGCAGCAGGCAGCAATCCGAGAGTAGCCATCATGGCGGTCATGAGCACAGAGCGGATGCGCGAGTGCATTCCTTTTTCTACGGCCTCTTCCAACGGATAGCGATGACGGATGAAATGTTTGATGTCCATAATCATGATTACTCCATTCTGAATGCAGATACCAAAAAGGCAAATGAATCCGATACCTGCCGAAATGGAGAAGTTGAAACCAGTGAGGAGCAGAATCAACACACCTCCCACGGCAGCAAAGGGTACATTGGTCAATACGAGTGCCGCATCGCGCGCATTGCCGAAGAGCACGTATAGAATGCCAAAGATAAGCAAAATGCTGATGGGGACTACGTGTGCCAATCTGTTGGTCGCACGCTTCTGATTCTCGAAGTCGCCACTCCATTCTATCTTGTATCCGGCAGGTAGCGTTACGGCTTTTTCCACCTTGGCACGACTTTCATCTACTGCACTGCCCATGTCGCGGTCGCGCACGGAAAATTTCACGGCACAGTAGCGTACATGGTTCTCACGATATACGATGAGTGGTCCGGTGATTGTCTTGATTGTTGCCAGTTCGCTGATGGGTATCATCTGTCCATCGTTGGTAGGTACCTTTATCTTACCGATAGCTTCAGCCTTGTCGCGGAAGGGTTTGTCGTAGCGCACGATGAGATTGAACTTTCGTTCTTCTTCATATACCTGCGATGCTGCTTTACCACCGATTGCCATTTCAATGATGCTTTGCACGTTGTCTTTGCTAACACCATAGCGTGCCAGTCTGCCCTCATCAATGTTAATTTGCAGCTCGGGTTGTCCCATGTTGCGTATCACTCCCAAGTCGGCAATACCCCGTATGGGTTTCATGGTCTTGTATATTTGGTCAGCGATGCGCTCTGTTTCGCGCAGGTCTTTGCCATACACCTTTGCCACGATAGCACCTTTCACTCCCGATACTGCTTCCTCTACATTGTCTGAGATAGGTTGTGAAAAGTTGAAGTCGATACCCGGATATACATTCAGTCGTTTGTTCATGTCTTCCACGAGTTGCTCTTTGGTACGTCCTGTTTTCCATTCGCTCTCGGGATGCATTTTTACAAAGAGTTCGATGTTGTAGAATCCTGTAGCATCTGTACCATCGTTTGGTCTTCCGGTCTGTGTCATTACCTGACTCACTTCCGGGAATGAACGTAATACCGTGCGGAAGCGGTTGGCAAGTTTTACACTTTCATCCAACGATACGCTTTGGGGCAATGTTGCACGTGCATAGATGCTTCCTTCGTTCATTTGTGGAAGAAACTCAGACCCTAACAATAAAAAAGATGACAGTCCGGCTACCATGCATACGGCTGCAATAGCGATAGACTTCTTATTGTTGCGGTGGCAAGCTAAGAAGAATCGGTCGAAATGACGGTATATGAAATCCAAAAAGAGATTCTTTTTCTCGTAGATGTTTTTTCGGAGCATCATCGATGAGAGTACGGGTACCAATGTCAGCGTGAATATCAAGGCTCCGAGAAGGGCAAACCCCAGTGTGAAAGCCAATGGAGAGAACATTTTTCCTTCCACTTTCTGAAACGAGAAGATAGGCAATAGGGCAGTGATGATGACGAGCTTGGAAAAGAATACCGATTTTGCTTTTCCACGTGCAGTCGTGCGTATCATGCCCAATTTGCTACGGCTGTTGAATGCTTCCATTCCGATGGCTCGTGCTTCTGATGATAAGGCTACGAATAGTGCCTCGACCATTACGACAGCTCCGTCAATGATGATGCCAAAGTCGATAGCACCCATAGATAGCAGATTGGCACTCATGCCGTTCAGGTGGAGGCAGATGAAGGCAAAAAGGAGAGCCAGAGGGATGACACTTGCAACGATTACCGTGCTACGCCAGTCGCGCATGAAGAGAAATACCACCAGTGTGACTAACAAGATACCTTCGAGTACATTGTGGAAAACAGTGTTTACACTCAGGTTTACCAAGTCTTCGCGGTCGTAGAATGGTTTGATTTCAAAACCATTAGGAAGGTCTTCTTGCTGAATCTCTTTGATTTTGTCTTTCAGGGCAGCGATTACCTTCTCAGGATTCTCTCCTTTGCGCATTACTACGATGCCTTCTACAACATCGTCTTCGTCTTCACGTCCCACTTGTCCCAAGCGGGGTTGGCACGACTCTTGCACTTTGGCAAGGTTACGCACAAGGATAGGTGTGCCATTCACGTTCTTCACTACGATGTCGCCAATTTCCAGAATGTTGTTTATCAGACCGATGCCTCGAACTACATAGGCTTGTGAGTTTCGTTCGATGACATCTCCACCCACATTCACGTTGGAGTTGGCTATGGCTTGGTATAGCTCTAAACTGCTGATGCCATAGGTGGCAAGCTGGTTGGGATTGACACTCACTTCGAAAGTCTTTACCTCTCCACCGAAGCTTACAATGTCGGCAATGCCTGGCACACTGCGTAGCTTACGTTCTATCACCCAGTCTTGCAGAGTTTTCAGCTCTCTTACACTGTGCTGTGTGCTTGATAAGGTATAGCGGAATATCTCGCCTGTCGGGCCACTCAGTGGTTGTACTTCAGGATTTACACCTTCCGGCAGGTCGGCATCATTAATCATGTTGTATACCTGCTGTCGGGCAAACTCATCGTCCACATGGTCATCGAACACTACGGTGACTACTGATAGTCCGAAGAGTGTTGTACTTCGTATATCTGTCTTTTTCTGTACTGAGTTCATCGCTATCTCAATAGGGATAGTGACAAATTTCTCTATTTCCTCTGCCGAACGACCGGTCCATTGGGTGATAATCGTAACCTTGGTGTTGGTTACATCGGGGAATGCATCAACGGGTGTATCCTTGAAGCTCATTATTCCTACCACTACCGTGAGGAGCGTCAGGCAGATGATGAGGTATTTTCGCTTGAGCGAGAATGATATGATGAAATCGATAAACTTATTCATTGTCAAATGCGTTAAAGTGTAATAATGCGTTTTTGGTAACTACTTCTTCACCGGTTGTCACACCGGATGCAATAAAGCTGTATCCGGTCGATTCGTGTACGACTTTTACCTCTCTGCGTTCGTATCCTTTTTCAGAAGCTACCATTACATAGTCTTTTCCATTGTCGAATATCACAGCCGACGATGGCACTGCATTCATGCATTTGCCGTTGGGCGAAAGGCTCACGTTTACACTGGCAAACATTCCCGGTCTTAGCTTTCCCTCCGGATTGTTGAGGTTCACGCGCACTTTCATTGTTTTGCTCTCACTGTCGAGCACGTTATATACCTTGTCTATCTTTCCTTGGAAGGCACTGTCGGGATAAGCCATCGTTGTGACGGTAACTTCAGCACCTTGTTTTATTTTGGCGATGTCACTTTCGTATACATCAGCTATCACCCACACCCGGCTTAGGTCTACTATCTCAAAAGCAGCCTCGTCGTTGTTGTCATCGCTTACGTAAGATCCGTTATAGATACGTTTGCTTGTCACGTATCCTGATATTGGAGCTACGAGGGTTGCATTTGCTTTGTCGTTATAGCCGTTGATACTAGCAATGTTGCAGAGTCGTTGGTGCTCCGCTTTTGCCATGTTCATGCGCTCCTGTGCTTCTTCCACATCTTTGTCCGATGCCATTCCGGATTTGTGCAAGTCTTGCTGCATGTCATATTGTCGTTGTGCCATGCGCATCTCTGCTTCAGTATCTTCCATTGCTTTGCGATATTCGGCTGCACCTTCGCTATGAATGGTTGCCAATTGTTGGCCATGGCTTACCTTGTCGCCTATTTCAACGGTGAGTTCCGACACTTTTCCTGTGCAGGGTACAAATACTTTGCGCAGTAGTGCTTCATCGCATGCCACGTCGCCGTTCAGCATCAATTCGTCATCGATGCTTCTCATCTGTACTGTCTCTGTAGCGGTCACCATACCTTTTTCTATTGTGGTGAGTTGTCTCTCGGCATCGGCCTGCAAGTTTTTGTTGTTGCAGGCTGTCAGTAACGGCAATCCTGCCAATATTATGATATATTTTTTCATCTTGTATATTTTTTTTAGTTCTTCATTGCTTTTTAAGAGTTGTGCCTTGGCATCTTCCATCTGAAATCTTGTGTCGCGATAGCTGCTATACAGATCTACAAATTCTATCACTGAAATGTTCCGCTTTAAGAATTGCTGTTCGGCAGCTTCAAGGAGCAGGTCGAGGTCGGCCGATAGCTGTTGCTTCTGCTCATCTACCCGTTTTAAGCTCAGCATCGTGGCGCGGTAGTGCGTGAACAACGATGTTTGCAGTTCGTTCTCTTTGTGTTGCCGTTCTATAGCAGCTTGCGCATGTTGGGCTTTGGCTGCGCGGATATTCCCTTTGTTATGATTCCAAATGGGTATCGATAGGGTGACACCCACGGCAAAAAAGTTATGACCGATGCTCCCGTTCTTGTCCCATTCGCCATTCACTGCGATACGTGGCAGTGCTTCTGCTTTTTCGGCTTTGAGGGCATGATGGGCGTTTTCCTCCTGATATTTGGCTTGAGTTATCTCCGGGTGATTTTGAACGATGGCTTGGATTAAGTCGGTGTTTGCAGAAGCTACTAAGGGCTGGAGTTTGGTCAGATTGTCGATTACTGTACGGATTTCGGCTTCTTCATCTAATTGTGCTTCGATAGACTCTCCGGCAGGAATGTCGAGCAACAGGCACAATTGCATTTGCAGTTCGTCTGCGTAAAGCTGTAGTTCGGCTTTCTCTGAGCGGAGCTGGTTGAGCATTGTGGCAATGCGGAATGTTTGTATGCGAGATACGTTTCCTTTATCAGTTTGATTGCTGTAGGCTTCGTAGATTCGTTCTGCAGATGTTATTTCTTTATCATACACCTTTAGCTTTTGTTGTGCGTTGTATAGTTCAACAAATGTTGTCCGCGTCTCATGTCTCACGTCCAGCATGGTAGCATCGTGGGCTGCCTGACTGGATTTTAGCATTGCTTTGGCTTGTCTGACCTTATTTCTGTGCTGTCCGCCAATGGCAATCGGTTGGGATACTTGGATGTCGGTCTGTCCGTCGCGTCCGGTATCAAACCATTTCCGGTTGATGGGGTTCTGTACGTTGTGCATCAGTTGCACTTCCGGGTTGTCATACGCTTTTGCTTGTTTTAGCTGTCCTTCTGCAGCATCTATGTCCAGACGCGAAGCTTTGATTCGCAGGTTGTGACACGTAGCAATGCTGTCTGCCTCATCTATCGTCATTCTCCTGGTTTGTGCACCGACGGATGTTAGCGACATACTGATGAGAATCAATAAAAAATACCTATTTG
>DYCT01000149.1:3966-5579 GCA_019417975.1 Bacteroides sp. | reverse complement strand
TGAGTACCCTAAAACATTAGCAGTCGCAAAATATTTACTTAAAAATGTATTTCCTAATTCGGAGATTATCCTCGACTTTTTCGCAGGTAGCGGGACTACCCTTCACGCCACTATGCAGCTCAATGCAGAGGATAGCGGTCATCGCAAGTGTATCCTCGTTACGAACAACGAAAACAACATTTGCGAAGAAGTAACCTACAAGCGAAACAAGCGAGTAATTAATGGTTACACCACCCCAAGAGGCGAAGAAGTGCCGGGGCTGAAAAACAACACCCTGCGCTACTACCGCACAAGTTTTGTGGGCAGAAGCCGCTCGATGAAGAATATGCGCCAGTTGATGAGCCTCTCCACCGATATGCTCTGCATCAAGGAAGACCTCTATACCGAACAGCCCAAGTTTGGAGAGCAGCCGACATACAAAAATGTGTTCCGCTACTTCGACAACGGACGCAAGCGCATGATGGTAATTTACCGCGAAGAAGCCGTACAACAGTTAGTCGAACTGATTCAGAAGACTGACTACGAGGGCAAGATGCTTGTGTATGTATTCTCGCCCAGTGAAGACCCGTGGGAAGGAGAGTTTGAAGAGGTGCAAGACCGCGTGCAACTCTGCGCCCTGCCACAAGCCATATACAACGCCTACCGCCGCATACTACCCAAGAAAAAAGACGAGTTCGTCGGTGCTGACGAGACGAAAGCCACCGGACAAGCAAATGTGACAGACGGAACACTTAACTTTGACAATGAGGAGGAGCTGCAATGAGCGAACAAGGCAAAAACAAAAAGAAGAAAGAACAGGTAACGGTACGCAGCAGTGCAGCCGAATACCTGAACTATGTAGCATCCGTGGGTAATGACGAGCAGCAGATAGAGATGCGCTATGAAGACGAAAACATCTGGCTCACACAGAAGCTGATGGCAATGCTATACGGTGTAGAAGTACACACCATCAACTATCACATCAAGAAAATATTCTCTGACAGCGAATTGCAGGAAACGGCAGTTATTCGAAAATTTCGAATAACTGCCCCTGATGGCAAACAATACACCACGAACCACTATTCATTGGAGATGATTATTGCTGTTGGCTTCAAAGTAAATTCCGAAAAAGCCGTACAGTTCAGAAAATGGGTAAATGGCATAGCTAAGGAGTACACCATCAAAGGCTGGGTAATGGATTCGGAAAGACTTAAACGCGGAACTTTCCTAACAGACAAGTATTTCGACGAACAGTTGGAACGCATCCGTGAGATACGCATCAGCGAACGCCTGTTCTATCAAAAGATAACCGACTTGTACGCTACCGCCATAGACTACGACAAGACAGCATTGGCCACCCGTCGTTTTTATGCTACCGTTCAGAACAAGATGCACTTTGCCGTCCATGGTCATACAGCAGCCGAACTCATTGTGGAACGGGCAGATGCTGACAAAGAGCATATGGGGCTGACCACTTGGGCAGATGCTCCCTATGGCAAAATCAAGAAAAGCGATGTGGTGATAGCAAAAAACTATCTTTCAGATACCGAAATGGGACAATTGGAACGTATGGTTACAGCTTATCTTGATTTTGCTGAAACAATGACCCTGCGCCACATTCCGTTGACAATGGC
>DYCT01000149.1:0-3956 GCA_019417975.1 Bacteroides sp. | reverse complement strand
ACAATTTTATTAATCTCTTTGAATACGGTCTGCTGAAAGATGCCGGACGTGTAAGTGCCGAAATAGCACGATTGCATGCTGAAACGGAATTCGAGAAATATAGAATCATACAAGATCAATTGTTTTTATCGGACTACGACCGTTTTCTACTGGAAATGAAAGAGATTGAGAGCAAAAGTCATGGTAACAAAAAAGACGAGAAGCAATGAAGAATTTAGAATATCAACAGAGAGCAGTAACCGAACTGATTGACAAGACTATCCGTCTGTTAAATGCCGGCGGACAGCGCAATAAAATGGTGTTTGAGGCAACGACAGGTGCCGGAAAAACCGTAATGGCATGTCTGATGCTTGCTGGTCTGATGGATGAACTGCACGACCGTGGTGACAGTCGTTATCAGGAAGTGGCATTTATATGGTTTGCCCCACGCAAGTTGCACATACAGAGTTACGAAAAACTGAAAGAGGCTTTTGAGGAGACACGCACACTGCGCCCGGTGATGTTTGATGAATTGGACCAGAACGAGGGCATCCGACCCGGTGAAATACTTTTCGTGAACTGGGAAAGTGTGAACAAAGAGAGTAACGTAATGGTGCGCGAAGGCGACTGTTCACTCTCGCTTTACGAAATAACCGACAAAACAAAAGATGAGTTCGGGTTGCCCATTGTAGCCATCATCGACGAGGAACATATGTTCTGGTCGAAGACAGCCGACAAATCTTCCACTGTGCTTGACAGAATCAATCCTGCCGTAGAGATACGCATCTCTGCCACACCTAAAACCGCCAATCCAAAAGAGAAAGTAACGGTGTATCGTCAGGATGTGATAGCCGCCGAAATGATTAAGAAAGAGGTGGTGCTCAATCCTGAGATAGAACTGAATTTCAGCGATGAGCTGGAACTCAATGCTAACCTCATCAAAGCGGCTTTGGATAAACGCAACCAAATAGCCGAAGCGTATAAGGCAGTAGGTACAAGAATAAATCCTCTCCTACTCATTCAGTTGCCTAATGACACCAAGGAAAATATGACGGCGGAAGATACTGCCATAGCCGATCAGGTAAAGAAGTATCTTGAAGTGATGTGCGGCATTACTACCGACAACCACCGTCTGGCGATATGGCTGGCAAACGAAAAAGAAAATCTGACCGATTTGGAGAAACCCGACAATCTGACCGAGGTTCTGCTTTTCAAAGAAGCCATCGCTTTGGGTTGGGACTGCCCTCGCGCTGCCGTTCTGCTTATATTCCGTAAGCTGCAAAGCGACCAGTTCACTATACAGACCGTTGGCCGTATCATGCGTATGCCTGAACAGAAGCATTATCCCAAAGAGATGCTTAATGTGGGATATGTGTTTACTGACATTGCCAAAGACAAGATACAAATAGTTACAGCCGATGCCGACTATATCCTGAACAACACCGTTACAGCATACCGACGCGAGAATTTGAAAAACGTATGGTTACCGGCCTGCTATTCTGAACGCCCCAATATTGAACGTAACTATTTGGGTCCTGACTTTCGCAAAGTACTCTATGATGAAGCTCGCCATTTTTGGGACTTCGCAGAAGGCAAGTTACTGTTTTCGTTAGAGGAATTGGCCAAGTTGGATAATGCGAATGATGAAAGCACAACATTACCAGAAACCGACGACCTACAAATCAATGAAAACAGAAAAAAGGTAGCCAACTCTTTGCGCCTTGATGTCAAAAACATCAACATCGAGATACCGCAAGACGTGCATTTCCAGAACGAGGAACAGATATTGGAAGTTGATACCGTAAAATATGCAAGAAAAGCCACCGAGATAGACCGTGTGTTTATGGCATACATCGCCACAAAAGGGCATCTATTCGAGAGTAAAGGTCGTGCCGACAAGATTGCAAGTTATCTGCTTGAAATATTGGCCGACTTCTTCGGTATATTCGACACTGATGCAAAGAAAGTGGTGTTATATCACTTGAACAAATCTAAGTTCGACCGCATTATAGATACCGCATTAGAAAAATATGCCCGACAGCGCGACAGAGCCAAAAAAGCATCGGCAGCCAAAAGAGTATTCAAGAAATACGATTGGGAGGTGCCTGAAGAACGTACTTATGACAATGACACCAATCATATTGAGGAAAGCCGGAATCATGCACTTATGCCGTTTGTCCAGCTCAACCATGCGTCGAATCCGGAAAGGAACTTCATCGCCTATCTGGAGCAGAACGAAGAGTATATAGATTGGTGGTACAAGAATGGTGACAATGGCAAACAGCATTATGCCATAGAATACAGTGCCGACAATGAAAATGGTAAGTCGTTGTTTTATGTGGACTTTATCATCCGTATGAAAAACGGTCATATCTATCTGTTCGACACTAAAAGTGCAGGCAGTGACGCATTTGCGCACAACAAGCACAACGCATTGTTGCAATACATCAAAGAGAACACATCGGACGAAATTCCGCTGTCAGGAGGCATTATCCTACAACAAGGTGAGAACTGGCTATACTCCCCACTTCCTATCGAAAATACCACAGATACATTGAACTGGAATTGTTTTTACCCACAAAACGCATAAGTATTATGGCCAAAGGAATAGACCCCAAATTTGTGCATTACGGCATCCGCAAGGACGACCTTGCAATGATAGAAGCTATTTGTGCTACCGAAGACATTGATTTTGATTGGCTGAGTGAGGACATCTTGAAAGCCTATCACGCTAAGAAGGTAGATGTAATAGAAATGAGTGATAGCGATACGGAAGAGATTATCCGCAACGCCATACAGAAAATACGTCAATAAATGAATTTATGCCATGCTCATACAAAGAATAAAGATAAGCAACTTTAAGACCTACCTGTCGCTCGACCTCGATCTGACAGTAGATGATGACCGCCCTATCATACTTATAGGCGGTTCAAACGGTGGCGGTAAAACCACGCTGTTTGAAGCCATAAGCGGTGCATTGTATGGATTGAAAATAGAAAGCAAGGAACACTTTATGGAATTGCTCAATCAGGGAGCTGTCAATAAAGTAAAACCTGAAATCAGTCTGCAAATCACCTTTGTGGGCAAAGTGCTTGGTCAGCAACAGAAATATATTCTGAAAAGAAACTATATACTCAATCCGCAAGGTCGTCCACTTGAAAGCGTATCGCTGAATATGAACGGTAATATGTATGTGTATGGCACTATGACCGCACCTAAAGAGCGGGTGCGTGCCGAACAGGAAATCAGCAAGATAATCAAAGCCAACCTTCCGCAGGAGTTAAGCCAGTATTTTCTGTTTGACGCTATGCAGTCGAGCGAGTTGCTAAAAAAGAACGTCTTTCAGCAAACCATACGCGACAATTTCGAGAATGTACTTGGTTTCAAAAAGTATCTGCAACTGAAACGTGCAGCCGAAAAGTTACAGCAAGAGTGGGCAGAGCAGCGATTGGAAGCCGAAAAAGAGGCCAAAGAATATAGTTCATTATGCAATCAGAAAGAGCAGTTGGTAATTGATTTGAACGCCAGCCTTGCCGAACAGGACAGATTGTATAAGTATATGTCATCTGTGGAAGATGAATACCAACGAGCTAAAGAAGGTGCGCAACAGGCTGCCAACCTAAGCAAACGCATACAAGATGTTGACGGCAAGATACGAGTCATAACCGAGGATGCTGCAAACTATGCGGAAAACTTGAAGGCGTTTGTTGACAACATAGAAATCAATGTGTTCCTCCCGAAATTGGCATCCAACCTTTCTCAGGAAATCAATAATATATTACGAGTAAAGGAACAACTCCAAAAGCAAAGTACCGGTACCTATCCGATTGAAACGCTGCGTGATGTAACCTCAAAAATCATTGACTATTTGAAAGAGCTGTCGCTATGCAGCCAGGCAGTGGATGAAGAAAACGTGATTTCGCATATTGTAGCCATGCAGAATACAACCAATGCCAAAGACCCATACGACTACTTGA
>DYCT01000148.1:4706-5582 GCA_019417975.1 Bacteroides sp. | reverse complement strand
ATACAAGTCTGTAGGTGATATCTTTTCCCTCTTGCGAAGCACGTTCGATGGCCCGAGTCAGTGGAGCTATCTTCATAAAATTAGGCCGAGCACCGGCAATAATGCATAGTTTCATTTTCGAATTGATTAGTAATTTACAAAAGTAGCGGATTCTTTCGGATTTTGCCATATCTTTGCACCATTAATTTTTTAAGGTATGCCGACATTTGTAGAAGTATTAGAATTTGTAGGAACATTTGCGTTTGCCATTAGTGGCATTCGCCTTGCTTCGGCCAAGCGATTCGATTGGTTTGGAGCGTATGTAGTAGGAGTTGCAACCGCTATTGGTGGAGGTACCATTCGCGATGTGTTGCTTGATATTACTCCATTTTGGATGACCAATGCGGTTTATTTGGTCTGCTCCGGATTGGCCTTGTTTTGGGTTATTTTGTTTGGAAGCAAGCTGATTCATTTACACAATACTTTTTTTATATTCGACTCCATTGGTTTGGCACTGTTTACAGTGGTCGGAGTGGAAAAGACATTAGGATTGGACTATCCGTTGTGGGTAGCTATCATCATGGGTAGTATTACGGGTGCTGCCGGAGGTGTGATACGTGATGTCTTTATCAACGAAATTCCGCTGATATTCCGTAAGGAGATTTATGCTATGGCATGTGTGATTGGTGGTATGGTCTATGGTATATGCCATTGGGTAGGTATGGATACAGTACTGACGGAAATCATCAGTGGGACAAGTGTGTTCTTGGCACGAATATTAGCGGTTAAGTATAGCATTTGTTTGCCGACATTGAAAGGGGATGAAAAATAAAAGGGAAAAATTGGGTATGGCGACTTTTGAGTAGAACTGCGCTATACATTATATTATTATAGCCC
>DYCT01000148.1:0-4696 GCA_019417975.1 Bacteroides sp. | reverse complement strand
ATGGGCTTTTTGTTGATAAGAAGAAAATGTTTGCTCTAAAAAGCAATAGGAATTTTCAATCTTAGCAATAAAGGTTCGCACTGATGTTTGCGTAAAATATTAAATCCTTAAGAATAGTAACTGTTCTTCCTCTTTTCTTCAATCGTATATTTATCTTTCTTTCGCAGGGCGATTGGCAAGAGAAAAAACGATATCATTGTAACAATATGATATAAAACATCTTTTGAAGGCCGAAAAAAGTATACCGGCAAGTATACAACCTATTAATAAATTATTAATTTTGTAGATGAATGATTTGAGAAGGCTCAAAACATTTAAAACCTTTGTTGAGTATAACCAAGTAGCCTTTAACTAACATGAAGAAAGAAATTAAATTTAGCCTCGTTTATCGAGACATGTGGCAGTCTTCAGGTAAATATCAACCAAGAGCTGACCAGTTGGCACGTATTGCTCCTGTGATTATTGAAATGGGATGTTTTGCTCGTGTAGAAACCAATGGAGGTGCATTCGAACAGGTGAATTTGCTTTATGGCGAAAATCCGAATAAAGCAGTTCGTACCTTTACAAAACCATTCAATGAAGTCGGTATTCAGACTCACATGCTCGATCGTGGATTGAATGCGTTGCGTATGTATCCGGTTCCTGCCGATGTGCGTCGCTTGATGTATAAGGTTAAGAAAGCACAAGGTGTAGACATTACCCGTATTTTCTGTGGCTTGAATGAGACTCGCAACATCATTCCTTCTATCAAGTATGCGCTTGAGGCCGGCATGATTCCACAAGCTACTTTGTGTATTACTTTCTCTCCGGTGCATACGGTGGAATATTATTCTGCTGTTGCTGATAAATTGATTGAAGCCGGTGCTCCCGAAATCTGTTTGAAAGATATGGCAGGTATCGGACGCCCTGCTATGTTGGGCCGTTTGGTAAAATCAATTAAGGACAAACATCCGGAAGTTCTTATCCAGTATCATGGACACTCTGGTCCAGGACTTTCTATGGCTTCGATTTTGGAAGTATGTGAGAATGGCGCAGACATCATTGATGTCGCGATGGAGCCTATGTCGTGGGGTAAGGTACATCCCGACGTGATTTCTGTACAAGCTATGTTGAAAGATGCCGGATTCCAAGTACCGGAAATCAATATGAAAGCTTATATGAAAGCAAGAAGCTTGACGCAAGAGTTTATTGATGATTTCTTGGGATACTTTATGGACCCGACCAACAAGCATATGTCTTCTTTGCTGTTGGGATGTGGCTTGCCTGGTGGTATGATGGGCTCTATGATGGCCGACTTGAAAGGTGTACATTCCGGTATTAATTTGATATTGAAAGGACAAAATAAACCGCCGATGAGCTTGGACGACCTTTTGGTGATGTTGTTTGATGAGGTGGCTTATGTATGGCCGAAATTGGGTTATCCTCCTTTGGTAACTCCGTTTAGCCAGTATGTGAAGAATGTATCGTTGATGAATGTGATGCAGCAGGTAAAAGGCGAAGAACGCTGGACAATGATTGATAATCATACATGGGATATGATTTTGGGTAAAAGCGGTCGCCTTCCTGGTAAGTTGGCTCCAGAGATTGTGGAGTTGGCAAAATCGAAAGGATATGAGTTTACCGATGCTGACCCACAGCTGAACTATCCGGACGAACTGGATAAATACAAGAAGGAAATGGACGAAAATGGTTGGGACTATGGTCAAGATAATGAGGAGCTCTTCGAATTGGCTATGCACGACCGACAGTATCGCGATTATAAATCGGGTGTGGCCAAGAAACGTTTCGAAGATGATTTGCAGCGTGCAAAAGATGCTGCTATGGCTAAGAATGGTTTCTCTGATGAGGATATCAAGAAACTGAAACGTGCGAAAGCAGACCCGATTGTAGCTCCAAGTCGTGGACAGATATTGTGGGAAGTAGCTGTCGAAGGTCCGTCTACAGCTCCGTTTATCGGTTGCAAGTATCAGCACGACCAAGTGTTCTGTTATATATCTACTCCATGGGGTGAATATGAGAAGGTGATGACCGGATTTACAGGTCGCGTAGTAGAGATTTGTGCACAACAAGGTGCTACTGTCAACAAGGGAGATGTGATTGCTTATATTGAACGTAGTGAAATATTTGCATAAAGGTCACTGATAAACGAAAGCTCCCGCAGCATGGTTTGATTCTTTTGCTGTGGGAGCTTTCGTTTGGATGTTTATGCTCAGTTGAATCGGATTTGCTTCATTCCAATCAATCGGTCGTAGCGTTCGCCAAACGGACGATGGTAGACCAATATCAAGTACTCATTCTCAGTCTCGTAAAAACTGCCTTCGATGGGCTGGGGGTGTCCTTGAACGCTTCCTTCGGGGACGAATAGATACTGGTAGTTGTAAGCTCCTTGCTTCAGCAGTTGGACCCCTTCGTAAGTGTAGGTATCGGGGTTGTATTTCAGTTGATTGGTTGAGTCGTAGCGGTCGTATGTAAAATCACCTTGCAAATAGAGTTTACCACCTATCAGCGGTTTGTCGGGGGCCAGCGAGAAGTGTACAAACAGGTAGTCGGCTTCTGTATCGTTGTCTTCTGCTTGGTTATAGCGTACAAAGTGGCGTCCGTTTTGGTCTTCATCGTAGCTGTAGTTGTGTCTGGCTTCATCCGTAAAGAGGGTAGCGTGATAATAAGGGTCGAATAGGCGGATGTGGTCCACGCCTTGAGTTGCATAGTGTACATTGACCAACTCGAATCGGCGGTATTCATTGCCGGCTTCGAAAATGAGTTTCTGATTGTGAGTATATTGCAGGCGACCGGGTTGTTGGTAAGTTGGCAGGAGGTCGGTGACACAATTGTCTCGTCGGTTGTTTTGCAATACATGTACTTTAACTTCTGTATTCGGGTTTCGGATGTTGTATCCATCGTGAATTACCTCGAAACTTACTTGTTGATGCGAGGCATTTGTGTCTATCTCAGTATTGCTGCTGACTGTAGCTGCAATGTTTATTTGAGGGTCGACGATAGAGAAACAGGCCGTCAAGATAGGCTCATTATCTTTTTCTTCATCATACACACACAGCCTGTAGTTGCCCGAAACCTTCAATTGTACATTTTCGTTGGGAAGAAAAATCTTGTAGTGGGTATATAGCATGGTGGTATTGAACGAGTTTTGATAATCCTCTATCACGTTATTGTTAAATCCATCCAGATAGTCGATTTCATTCAGTTCCGATGGTTGCCAGTTGGCATTACAGTGCACAATCTTATATATGTAGCGGTGGTATTGGTGCGAAAGTTGGTCGAACGACACTTCCAGATAATCATCGCTATTTAGTTCGACTATAGGCACCGCCTGCCAGTCATTGTTCACCATGACCCGTACCGAGCGGACATCGTTTACATAAGTTTCGTGGCTCTGCGCCATAGCCATTTGCAGGGCGAGCAGCCAGCTGAGTAGGAATAGGCATTGTTTCATGAAACGTATACTTTTATGCGCAAAGATACCAAAAAGATTGGGGTAGAATGTGGGAAAAACTGTTTTCTTTCTGAAATAGTTGTAACTTTACATCGTTATTTAGCAAGAAATATATGCGAAAAGTAAGTTTACTTGTGGGGTTGTTGTGTTTCTGCTGGTACACGGTAGTGGCACAGGTGAGATATCATCAGCAGGATAGTGTACAGGTTGTTACGTTATTGAATCGGGTCGATAAGAATGCTTCCTCTTCAGAAAAGTTGGTATGGTTTGGCCGGTCGTTGCAAGGGCTTCCTTATGTAGAAGGTACATTAGAAGCTGATACCGAAGTGTTGACCGCCAATCTGCGGCAGCTGGATTGTGTTACTTTTGTGGAGACTTCCTTGGCATTGACTTTAGCTTCCGAATGGGGAGGACGATGGGATGATTATCTGTGCGCTTTGCGTAGGTTGCGTTATCGGCAAGGTAGAGTGGACGGATATGCTTCGCGTCTGCATTATTTTACCGAATGGATTTATGAGAATGAACATACACAGGGGTTTGTACAAGAAGTGACCTCTCGGTATGCAACCGGGAAGAAGCCAGCGATGCAGCCGTTTTTTTTTATGTCGACTCATGTCAATGCTTATCCAGCTTTACAGACCGATACGGTTCAATTGCAAGCTATCCGTAGGGTAGAGGAAAAACTTTCTCGCATGCCTTTGGTGCAATTGTCGAAAGAACAGCCCGATTGGCAGCAACAGGTAGACCGACTTGAAACGGGCAGTATTGTTGCTTTTACAACGCGCATAGCCGGATTGGATGTGACGCATGTAGGTATTGTAGTATGTTGTCGTGGGAAAGCCTGTCTGCTTCATGCCTCATTACGACATGAAAAGGTGCTGATAGAACCGGGTACTTTATCCGATTATATCCGACAACAAAAAGGTTGTACCGGCATTCGTGTATTGCGTTTGGCTTTCCCTTAGTTTTTCTTTTTAGGAGGGAAAGGTTCCACGCTTTTCATCAGATATAGGATTTGATTTTGTCGTTTCAAGAGATAGCCGGAAGGTTTTTGCGAGTTGAAACGGATGGGGTTAGGCAGAGAGGCTGCTATCAATGCACACTGTTGGGCAGAAAGTCTCCGGGCAGAGGTCTTGAAATGAGCTTTTGCCACAGCTTCGGCACCATAGATCCCTTTTCCCATCTCTATGGAGTTCAGATATACTTCCATGATGCGTTCTTTCGGCCAGCACAGCTCAATGAGAA
>DYCT01000147.1 GCA_019417975.1 Bacteroides sp. | reverse complement strand
ATCGTTCTTCTGCAAGGTTAATCATTGTGTCGTAGGCATGGGCACGTAGTTTCTCAATAATTCCCTGAAATTTTGGTCAGTTATACGAAAAAGTGTACCTTTACAGCCAATTTTACGAAAATCCATAAAAATAGCAGTAATGCAGAGACAGAAATTTAACACATTAGGCGGATTGAACATTCAGAGCACATGGTGCCTTGAATGCGATTCCTATATGCATACGTCAAGCATTGCTGCACCACGCTATTCAGATAGGAAGACTTTCCATATTGCACAAGGAGGGAGTGGATTACTCCTGACATAATTGTACGTGCAAACACGAGATTAACGAAGTGGTTGGAAAGTCAGCAATGCTTTCCAACCATTTTTCGTTTGTGCCTATCACAACCATGAACACTGTCGACTTACCACCGACAAGACTTCTCCTCATCGGCCTGGCCTATGGCACAACATGTAGTCAATCAATTATTAACCGCGCAGCGATGCGCAAAAACAAGAAGGAACAAAGAAATGTTAGAATTCAAAAAGTACAGCTCCATCGAGAATTCCTTCAACAGAGAGTTCATGGAGCGCATCGTGGCAGAGATGCCAACCGATTTGGAATATGTGGTACAGGAAAAGGTACATGGTGCCAACACCAGTTTCCTCTGCGACGGAGAAAACGTAAAGTTTGCAAAGCGTACCTCCATACTGGAAACTGAGGAGATGTTCTATGACTATCCCGAACTGCTTGAAAGGTACAAAGACAAAGTCGTGGCCCTTGCCAAGGATGTCTTCAGCAGATATAAAAACGTGAGGAGCGTTAATGTCTTCGGTGAGATGTTTGGTGGAACCTATCCTCACAAGGATGTTCAGCCCAACCGCAAGTTGTCTCTCATCCAAAAGGGTGTATGCTACACTCCTGAACATGAGTTCTATGGTTTTGATATCTATGTCATCAACGACGATGGCGGTAGGTATCTGCCAGTAGATGAGGTGAACGAGCTTTTCGATAAGCACGGATTCTTCTATGCCAGGACTCTGCTCAAGGGCACTCTCGGTGAATGTCTCAAATACCCTAATGCTTTCCAGAGCAAGATTGCTGAATGGCTTGGCTTTCCTGCCATCGAAGACAACATCTGCGAAGGCATCGTGATAAGACCTGTCGTTCCCATGTACCTAAGAAATGGAAGCAGGGTGCTCATCAAGAGCAAGAACAAACGCTTTGCCGAAAAGAAGAGTGTGAAGAAGCGCAACAAGCTCTTTGCTGAACCTGTTCCCTACAGCGAGGCTTTGAAGGCACTCATTCCAGAAGTGGAGGCATACGTCACCGAACAGCGTCTGGCAAATGTGGTGAGCCACATCGGTGAGGTACATGTGCCTAAAGACTTCGGAAAAATCATGGGGCTGTTCTCCAAGGACGTGCTCGAAGATTTCCTGAAGGAACATGGTGGTGAGTATGGCTGTCTCGAAAAGAGCGAACAGAAGTTGCTCAACAAAGAGTTGAACAAGCTTTCCACCGAGTTGGTAAAGAAGGTCTATATGGGCCAGGCTTACATACTCGATTAATTAACAGACTCTCTCCGTGCTCCAGATGGGGCATGGAGAGAATAAAACAAAGAAGAAAATGAATTTCAAGTTTAATGCAGAACATACGTTCTTCACATCTGATACGCACTTCAATCATGCGAACATTATCCGTTTTTGCAATCGCCCTTTCAAGGACGTAGAGCAGATGAACGAGGTGATGATAACGAATTGGAACAATGCGATAAGTAAAGATGACACCGTTTTCCACTTGGGCGATTTCTGTCTGGGTGGTGCGGCAGAATGGACAAAGATACTCGACCGTCTGAATGGCAAAATTTATCTGATCATGGGTAACCACGATTTGAAGAATATCCGACAAGGATTCATCAGTCGCTTTGAACATGTTGCCAT
Organism: Bacteroides sp.; assembly: GCA_019417975.1. Taxonomy (GTDB): domain Bacteria; phylum Bacteroidota; class Bacteroidia; order Bacteroidales; family Bacteroidaceae; genus DYCT01. Next base: position 3,664 of record DYCT01000147.1, on the reverse strand, counting down.
GCAGATGCGAATCGAGATAGGGAAGAAGAGAATCTACCTATGCCACTATCCCTTTCTCTGTTTTGAGGGCAGCTATAAGGATGATGTTTGGCAGCTGTTCGGACACGTCCATACCCGAAGGAGCAATTCAGGCATTGATGCCGGAAGACTCCAGTATCTCTATCCGACACAATACGACGTAGGAGTGGACAATAACAACTTTACCCCAGTATCGTTTGGGCAAGTAAAGAGAATCATTGACAAGCAAGTTGAACAAAGTAAAGAAAAGTAACAATGAAGATACAATACATGAGTGACCTGCATATGGAGTTCGCAGAGAACAGCAGGTATCTGAAACATAATGAGTTTCCTGTTACGGGTGATGTGCTGGTTCTGGCCGGTGACATCTTCTATCTGAGAAACGATGTGGCCCCACTGGGCAAGTTCTGGAAATGGGCATCGACAAACTATCGCCAGATACTTATTGTTCCAGGCAACCACGACTATTATGGTCATTATGACATAATGACTCGTGGTATGCAATGGGAATGGATGTTTAAGGAGAATGTCGGCTATTACCAGAATCAGGTAGTCAGAATCGATAATGTCGATTTCATCTTCAGCACCCTTTGGTCGCATATTCCGCCAGGTGATGAATATATCGTGTCCCATGGATTGAATGATTTCTACCAGACGCTGTATGAAGACCATCGCCTAACAGTAGATGATTACAACCGGATGCATCAGTTCTGTCTTGACTTTATCAAACGGGGCGTAGCCGAAAGCACGGCAGAAAAGATTGTTGTAGTGACCCACCACCTGCCTACGCAACAGGTGGTGGCACCGCAGCATCTTGGCTCAGACCTAAATTCAGTATTTGCTACGGAACTTGGAAACTTCATTGTTGACAGCCCGATCAATGTCTGGATTTACGGTCATTCACACACGAACATCGACACAACGATAGGACATACTAAAATTGTGTGTAATCAGATGGGATATGTGTTTGCGAATGAGTATCTGACAAACGGATTTGACTTCGGCAAAATGATAGAGATTTAATGAATGACAAACATACAAAGAAAAAGTATACAATTATGAGTGGAGGCACTTTTGATTATTCACAACGGACTATAGAACTTATAGCCGATGATATAGAACAAACCATCTTGGAAGCAGGGAGAAAGATTCCAGATGTATTATTGGAAGAACAGCAACATCGTTACTCACGGGAGATACCATTAGAGGAACAATACTATAGTTCCTACAATCGGAAGACAATGGATATCATGAAACGGGCAGTTTATATCCTTAGAATGGCATACATATATGCTCAACGAATAGACTGGATGTTGTCAGGTGATGACGGTGAAGATGATCTCGTTAGACGCTTAAACAAAGAACTGCATGAGCTTAAAACGAAGTATCCTAGCGGAAAGTTCACGTTTAAGAAGAAAAGAGTTCGGTATGATGATGACTACGGATGCTTCCGTGAAATTCCAGATGAGTAAATGAATTATAAAAACAGGTAAAAATGAATAGGAAAAATAAACAAAGTGATAGAGAAATCTTAGAAGAAATACTTATGATTCTAAAAAATATGAAAGCATCTCCTGTAGTTGTCCAGCCCTCTATGAAGGTTTACAATAACAAAGAGGTTATGGAATTACTGGGAGTGAAGGATAAATATCTCAAAAAACTAAGGGATAATGGATATCTTGGTTTTTCAAGAGAAGGCGATAAGTATTGGTATACGCAGAAAGATGTAGATTGTTTTCTGCACAGTTTTCATTATGAACCATTTAATAGCAATATAAACAAATTATGGACTCTTTAAATTATAAATACATTCATGCCAGTAAACAAAAACGCATTATTGCGTTACAAGATAATAGACAGATGCCTACGCAACAGATACAGAAGATGGACGATAGAGGACCTGGTTGATGAAATATCTGAAGCGCTGTATGATATGGAGGGTATCCGCAAAGGCATCTCTTTGAGAACTGTTCAGAACGATATTCAGATTATGCGTTCTGACAAGCTCGGATACAATGCGCCCATTGAGGTATATGATCAGAAGTACTACAAGTACGCTGATCCGAACTACTCTATTACAGAGTTGCCCCTGACAGCTGAGGACTTCAATCTTATTACTAAAGCTGTGAAAATGTTGGAAACGACAGAGGACAAACCAGAGTTTCAGCAAATGGGTAGAATACTCACACGGGTTAAGAAAAGGCTGACGGCAATTCTTAACTATGGATAATGGAAAGACTCCAGTTCCTTTTATCGGCAACTGGAGTCTTTATTTGTTGAGTGAGGAATCGGATTCGAACCGATGAATGACGGTTTTGCAGACCGTCCCCTTAAACCGCTCGGGCATCCTCACGTAATAGGGAGTTTGACAGGTTTCGAACCTGCGACCACCAGAGCCACAACCTGGCGCTCTACCTACTGAGCTACAAACTCCATGTAGTTGCGGGAGCAGGATTCGAACCTGCGTCCGGTTTTTGGCCGGCCCAGCTTATGAGACTGGTGAGTTGGGCCACTACTCTATCCCGCGATTTTGCAGAAGCAGAAGGGTTCGAACCTCCGACCTTCGGTTTTGGAGACCGACATTCTACCAACTGAACTATGCTCCCATCGTTGAGGTGGAGGGACTCGAACCCACGAAGCCGAATGGCGGCAGATTTACAGTCTGCTCTCGTTGCCGCTGGAGAACACCTCAATATATTTGTGGAACCTCGTGGAGTCGAACCACGTTCTCAGGATTTTCAGTCCTGCGCATACACCAAGTCTGCCAAAGTTCCATCAGAGGAGGCTAAGGGATTCGAACCCTTGGAGCGTTTCACCGCCCTCTGGTTTTCAAGACCAGTGCAATAGACCAACTCTGCCAAACCTCCAATTTGCGGAAGCAGAAGGATTCGAACCTTCGGAGCCTTGCAGCTCGGCACGTTAGCAGTGTGCTGGTTTCGACCGCTCACCCATACTTCCATTGGATTTCGGGTGCAAAGGTACAATGCCACTCTGCAGCCTTTCTGCGTAACAAGAAAAAGTTACAAAAAATGATTATTTTTCGCTAATGATTATTGACAAATTAGCTTTTCCCATAAGTACAAAGCATAAATGCCCAAATGAATTACTGATAACAAGTAGTCATTCGGACATTCTTATGTAAATCTTGGAAAAATGTATAAAAAGAGGCAAAAACACCTTGGAAAAGTGTAATCGCATCATTTAAATCCCAACGTTGCACGTCGATAGTTGTACGAAAGCCAGTAGCTGCGTTTTAATGGGTCTGACAGGAAGGAACGGTTGATCAATTCTTTGGCCAACGGATGTTCCTTAGCAAAGAAATCCAATTCCCGTTTCACCAATCTTACAGTCATACCAATGCGATGACCAAACTCCTCGAAGTGACTATTCCTAAAATTAGTTGACAGAATTGGATGCGATTAACTAATTAGGTTTACTACTTTTATTCAGTTCTCTGTTTTACTTTACAAGTTCTGTTAGTTGAACTGATTTGTTTTACAAGATTTCATCAGTAAACTGATTTGCTTTACTACCTTCTCGCATTCCAATTGCAAAGTTAATGATTATTCCTTTGATTAGTGCAAGAAATAAAAACCTCAAATCCGCAACTACGCGCCTAATATGATACAGAAGCGAAAAGAATCTG
>DYCT01000146.1 GCA_019417975.1 Bacteroides sp. | reverse complement strand
TATTTCCGAAAGAAGATAATTATTTCTTCATACGAGGCATCATCTTGCCCATCTTGGTACCGGTAATCATCTTCATCATCTTACGAGTCTGATCAAACTGCTTCAACAAGCGGTTTACCTCTTGGATAGTTGTGCCACTACCCTTTGCAATACGGGTACGACGAGAACCGTTCAAGATTTCCGGATTAGTACGTTCCTGCGGAGTCATTGAGTTAATGATAGCCTCAATGCTCTTGAAAGCATTATCGTCAATATCCACATCCTTGATTGCCTTGCTCACACCCGGAATCATCGATGCCAAATCCTTCAAGTTACCCATTTTCTTGATTTGCTGAATCTGAGCCATGAAGTCGTTGAAATCGAATTGGTTCTTGGCAATCTTCTTCTGCAAGCGTTTTGCCTCTTCCTCATCGTATTGTTCTTGCGCACGCTCTACCAAAGACACGATATCACCCATACCGAGGATACGGTCGGCCATACGTGCAGGGTGGAACTGGTCGATAGCTTCCAACTTTTCGCCTGTACCCACAAACTTGATTGGTTTGTTTACAACCGTACGGATAGAAAGCGCAGCACCACCACGTGTATCACCATCCAACTTGGTCAATACCACACCATCGAAATCCAAACGTTCATTGAATTCCTTTGCAGTATTAACTGCATCCTGACCGGTCATGGCATCTACCACAAACAAGGTCTCATCCGGATTGATACCTGCCTTAATAGCAGCAATCTCGTTCATCATCTGCTCATCGACAGCCAGACGACCGGCTGTATCGACAATGACCAAATCATACCCTTTGGCTTTTGCTTCTTGAATAGCATTCTTGGCAATCTCAACCGGATTCTTGCTGTCAGGTTCGCTATAGACAGGCACCTGAATCTGTTCGCCCAACACCTTCAACTGTTCGATAGCCGCCGGACGGTAAACGTCGCAAGCTACCAACAACGGACGTTTGTTGCGTTTCGACTTCAACATGCGGGCCAACTTACCGGAGAAGGTAGTTTTACCGGAACCCTGCAAACCAGACATCAAGATAACAGCCGGTTTACCGGTCAGATTTACATCGACAGTATCGCCACCCATCAGCTTGGCCAACTCGTCGTGTACAATCTTTACCATCAATTGGCTTGGCTTTACAGCCGTAAGTACATTCTGCCCCAAAGCCTTTTCCTTTACGGTATCGGTAAAGCTTTTGGCTACTTTGTAGTTCACATCGGCATCGAGCAATGCCTTGCGAACGTCTTTCAATGTCTCTGCCACATTGATTTCGGTGATTTTGCCTTCACCTTTCAATATCTTAAAGGATCTCTCTAATCTCTCACTTAAATTATCGAACATATCTATCTAAATATTAATTTTCAGTTTTTAAGGCTGCAAAAATACAAAAAACCAATGAAGGTGACAAATACTCACTCATTTATATTGTCAGATGGTCAAGCGGACCGTCTGGTCGCACATTTCAGCCAAATCGGCATGGTGCGTAATGAAAAGCAGCATCTTACCTTTACAATACTCACGCAGGTTGACCAACAATCTACGTTCGGTATCGCCATCGAGCGCAGAAGTAGCCTCATCGAGCAGTAGGATTTCACCCTTACGCAACAACGCACGAGCAATGGCAATACGCTGTGCTTGTCCCTCCGACAGTCCGCCTCCTGTCTCGGTCAGCATCGTATCCAATCCTTCCGGCAAACGAAACACAAACTCGGCAGCTGCCATCCGTAAGACTTCTTCCAACGCTTCATCGGATGCTTGTCCGTCTCCTATAAGTAAATTTTCACGAATCGTTCCGCTAAACAAGCTATTACCTTGGGGGACATAAATGAAGTTGACACGTGTACGAGGTGACACTTCCACCTCTCCTTCCGCAGTGGAGAGCAATACCTGTCCGGTCGATGGAGTAACTAACGCCAGCACCAAGCGAATAAGCGTTGTCTTCCCTGCACCGGTCTCACCCAGAACGGCTATCGACGTACCAGCTTTGAAATCGGCATTCCACTGCTGAAAAACAGGCAAGTTTTCGTTTTGATAAGCAAAAGTTACATTCCGGAAATGCAATCCTGTAATCCCCTGCAAGACCAATGGTTCGTCTGCTTCTTCCTCTGCCAAGGCTTCCACTTCCATCAAACGTTCGACGGCAGTATAAGCTGCAATAAAGGATGGAACAAAAGAGGTCAGGTCAAAAGCCGGTCGTTGCACCCTACCGACCAACTGCATAAAAGCTGACATCGTACCGAAAGAGATGGCTCCACGACTCAGACGCACAGCGCCCCATAAAAATACAAGCAGATAACCCGTATTAAACCCTGCCGATACAATCAAACGAGAAAACAAGGAGAGGCGGGTACGTTTTTTAACCTGTCTGCGCAAACCTATCTGCATCCCATCGAGCAATGCCAGTTGTCCGTCAATCTGCTCCATTGTCTTAATAATCAGATGATGTTGTACATTCTCTTGAATCACAGCCTGAATCTCACTGTCGCGCTGACGAATATTCCGATTATAGTCACGCATCCGATAGACATAGAGTTTACTAAGCACTATAAATAAAGGTATCAGCAGCAACAACGTCCAAGCCAAAGAGGCATCCAAACAACACAAATAAGCAAACGAAGCGATAAACTGTACAGAAGTCACAAACAAATCGGGTAAAGTAGAAGTCACCAACCGCACTACTTCATCCACATCTTTCCCGACCCGATTCAATAAATCCCCGGAATGATACCGCTCCAATTCTTTCCACCGGCTACGCAACAAATGCTCAAACAGCCGTCTGCGCAATCTGTTTCCTACATCTACCGGCATACAACCGTTCAGCCAAGTATCCAATGCAGCCAACAAAACTTGACACACAATCAGCGAAACCGAAAGTACAGCCATCCCTACCAGATTACCCGATTCGTTTCCGGTAGCGATGTCTATCACTCGCTTCGAAGCAACTACAAAACCTAAACTGCAGGCGACCTCGACCGTACCCGTCATACAGCTTAAGCTTACACGTTTCCACTGTCCGCGTCCTGCGCCATACAGCCATTTGCATCTTACCCACAAATCATTTCCGATACCTGTCTTTATTTTCATCAATTCAGTCCTTTTCGTTTCTTGTTCAGCCAATTCAATGTACGGTAAAAGGGATAACAGCGTGCTTCACTTCCCCAAAACGGAGCCAACATTTCACAGCGTTTCTTTATTACCTTATAATTATGCCAAACTCTGCTCCATTTTCCGGCAGGTGTTACACATTCCATACGGGCCACTCCAAAGTTTCCTCCCTGCATAATGTCGTTCATCAAAAACTCACCGGTTCTCGCTCCTTCTTCTACAGACACAGAGCTCGGCAAACAGGAAGCCGGCAGTCCTAAATAATGCACCGCCACATAGCCAAAAGCCATCAAAGCCTCTTCCAATTCCAACCGTTTAATCTCATACAGAAATCGTTCCCAATCTATCTCCCGATGATAAGTCTGCAATAGCAAAGCCCAATCGCATACTTGTCTCAGTCCGATTCCCATCGGAATAAAATGAAGCAAACTGTGTATAAGCAAAAAAATCGCATTAAATCCAGGCAAAGGTAAGAATAAATCTTGTCCGTCCCATACCAGTTTGACAAGTCCTTCTTCCATCCATCGGTCCACCCACTTCTGTAACCTTCTATTTCGAATCGGATGATAAAAACAAGCCACATACCGATGGTTTTCTACTTCCACTCCCTTAAAAGTATATCCGAAATGCTTTTCTCCCTCAGCCTCTAAAGCAATGCCTGCTACTTGAAGCAACTGCTTAGAGCGGATATAGTCTTTTCCGAAATACAAATCGATATCTCCCGGTTGCCGATGTTCCGGACAAGGATATATTCTCCCTATCCCTTGACCTTTCAGCAATATGGGTTTAATCCCTAGGCTTTTATAAGATGAAAAGATGGAGACAAGAGCCTCATCAAGCATCTTATTTGCACGTTCGATGCAAACCACCTCAGCATACCACTTAACGATTAGATTTTTCGGTGGATACAAATCAGGTGGTAAAAGTTCAATCCCATCAAAAACCAGTCCAACGACAGCTTGCTTACAGGCACAGGCATAAATAGCTTCCCAATCGGTCGAAATGCCATCTTGAAAAGGAGTAACATCTACCTCTCCCTTCCATATCCCGGCTACCAACAAAGCCAAGAAACGATTTTCAACAGGCGACATTTTCTATTTCTCTATGATATTTACGTTCAACCAACTTTCCAACAATTTGGTGGCATCGACACGAGCCGTATCTTCATCCACCTCATAACGCGATTTCAGCAGCGACACCATACGTTCCACATCAAAATCGGTTCCTTCTACCTGCTTCCACAACCAAGCAGCCGACTCGTTCAAGCTGATTATTTTACTGAAATCCACATGCTCCACACCAATGGCTATCACTACATCAGTACCACATATCTTACGCAACTTAAACCCATTCCTAATTCTCATACATTTAAACTATTTAATTAAAATCCTCCATACAGCCAACAGCCAACGCCTCATCGGATACATCCTCATCCACATCCAGGAGTAAGTTTTCCACTTCCAACTATCGCACCGACCTTTTTTCCCATTCCGAACAAATGCCGTCACACGAGCCATGATTAAAGAGACCTCGGTCTGTTCTTCCGAATAGAGGTTTCCATCTCCTTGCAAAGTCACCCGCTCACCAGCTATCTTTATAATCCGATGCAACACATGACCGCCCGATTTCAAGCCAGCCAGCACCACTACACCTACCCGGGCATCTTCTTGGCGAAAGGCCGACAATTCCACCTGGTCGCGCCTATCCATCCACACCGGATTCATGCTGTTGCCACGCACGGTAAGAAGCACTCGTTTCCCTTGGCGAAGGTTGTCCGCTATTTGCGAAAGCAACACATCATTAGGCACTACCCATTTGCTTGTACGCTCCATACATCTACCGTTTTATACGACAACAAGGCCGCCTCATAATCGGGCAAGCACTCAAGTCGAAACACCGGGACCTCTGAAAGCAACTCTGCCAACGTATCGAAAGCATATTTTCCCAATTGTTCATCCCACCGTATCAACGATGAAGAACCGGTCAGTGCAGCCAATCCTTTAACGACCGACAATTGTTCTATCCGATTGACAGGTGCTTGATACAAACGAACAAAAGCACCGACTCGTACGCTTTCATTTCGGTAGCAAGCCGTTTTACCACTCCATGGCGACCCATACACCCAAGGTTTCCCTTCGATTATCCGAATCACCGGATTATCATCATTCAGCAATTCGACTCCTGCTATGTTTTGCAACCAAAGTTGGCTATGCGTACTCTTTCCAGTTCCACTCTTTCCCAAAAACAGATAGCCATATCCTTGCTTCATCACCACCGATGCATGCATCATCAAGGTATGCAAAGGTGCTGTAGCACATACAAACGACATCATCAGAAAATAATTCAATACAAACACATCAGCCATTTCATCATGCATTGCAACACAGATAGTGCGAAAGTTGGACGACATCTTCATAGCATACTTCCGTTCCAGCCCAGTCGGAGATAGTTCCATACCCCAAGCTCCATCGCTACAGCGATGAACCACACACGTAGCATCTTCCCACTCAAACGTATCTAACAC
>DYCT01000145.1:518-5640 GCA_019417975.1 Bacteroides sp. | reverse complement strand
ATGCAACGATAACAACCATTACCGAAGCATAAATGATAGTATAACTATTACTATTCGTATTCATTTTTTTCGGTTTTTAATGGTTCGACTTAATCGCACGTTTCTCACGACGGCTGATATTGCTTTGTACAACACAATAGTCAATGAGCGGTGCAAAGATATTCATCAACAAGATGGCAAGCATCATACCCTCTGGATAACCAGGGTTGAGCACACGGATAATGATAGCCATAGCACCAATCATAAATCCGAAGATGTATTTACCAGTCTCGGTACGTGCAGAAGTAACCGGATCGGTTGCCATAAACACAGCACCAAAGCAGAAACCACCCAATACCAAATGTTGATACCAAGGCATTTGAGCCATCGGTGTGTCCGGACCGATGGCATTGAATACCCATGCCATGAAAGCACCACCTAGAAATACAGAGAACATTGTTTTCCAGCTGGCAACACCTGTCCAAAGCAGCAAGATGGCACCTAAAGCGATTGCAATCACACTGGTTTCACCAATAGAACCCGGAATGAATCCGAATACCATATCCCATGAAAAAGGAGGAACAGCACCTGAAGTAGCAGCCTCACCCAACGGAGTAGCTACTGTCAAACCATCAACTGTATTTCCCAATCCGAAGATAGAATTGCTTGATACCCAAACGGCATCACCCGACATTTTAGAAGGATAAGCAAAGAAAAGGAATGCACGAGTAATCAAAGCTACGTTGAACACATTCATACCTGTACCACCAAATACTTCCTTTGCAAAGATTACAGAGAAAGCAGTAGCGATAGCCAAAATCCACAACGGACAGTCCACAGGTACAATCATCGGGATTAACATACCTGATACCAAGAATCCTTCCTGAATTTCTTCTTTCTTCCACTGAGCTACCACGAACTCAATACCCAAACCTACTACATAAGAAACAATAATCTTAGGCAATACGGCTAGGAATCCATACAAGAACATTTCCCAAAATCCGCCCAAAGCACCGGTTGTATTCAAGAAATGCTGATAACCTACGTTGTACATACCGAACAACAGAGCCGGCACCAACGCAATGACAACAATCGACATGATTCGTTTACTATCTATCGAATCATGAATATGCGTTCCCGATTTGGCTGTTGTATTCGGCACAAATAGAAAAGTTTCGAAACCATCGAATACAGAGCGAAATGCGTGGAACTTGCCTCCCTCTTCAAAGTTCGGCTTTATCTTGTCGATATAATTTCTTAACGCTTTCATTAAATTAATTTTTGAATATTAAATTTTGAACTGCAACTTACTTATCATCATGCATCATTAAGCCATTTCTGCACGCAAGCCATCAAGTCCCTCGCGGACAATACGCTGCAACTCCAACTTAGAAGAGTCAACAAATTCGCACAACGCAAAGTCTTCCGGAGCAACCTCATAGATACCCAAAGCCTCCATACGGTCAATATCTCCGGCGATAATAGCTTTTACTAAATATTCAGGTAGAATATCCATCGGGAATACTCTATCGTATTCATTGGACATAATCATGTGACGCTCACCACCCTTAACACGGGCATCCAGCGTATAAGCACGGTTCTTGCCAAACAACCAGCTGAAATAAGAGCGGCTTACACTGAACTGATTGAAACGTGGCATAATCCAACCCAACATTTCATTTACATCAGAGCCTTCGGGGATTACAGTTACTTCGGTAGCATGAGCACCCAAATAACCATTTTTGTTTGTCTGACGACCGGTCAACACATTACCGCTAATGTAACGAAGAGGATGTTCGTCGTTTACACGATTTTGCAACAGATTAGTAAGCAATGCACCTACTTTCATCTTACAATAGCCGGGTGCCTTCACTTCAGAACCAACCAAAGCAATGGTGCGTGTCAAGTCTACTATACCTTTATTAAATAAGCGACCGATGAAGATTACTTCTTCAGCGCCCAATGTCCACACCACCTCCCCTTTGTTAATGGGAGAGATATGATGAATCTGCACACCAACATTACCCGCAGGATGCGGACCATCGAATGCAGTTACAGTCACGTTCTTAGCCTGTGTCAATGCAGAAGCAGTCTGCTTCACACTAATGTTCAAATAAGTCTTGGCCATCTTAGCCAATGCATCAAGACCTGTTTGGAAGTCTGCTTCCTGACCTTTCAGAACAAACTCAAAGTCGGGAGCCAACGGCTGTGAATCGAAAGCCGATACAAAGATAGCTTTCGGTGTCACATCAGGAGTTGCTACTACATCGTACGGACGTTGCTTAATGAAAGCGAACAATCCGGCTTCGAGCAATGCTTCCTTCACCTGTTCTCCAGAAAGAGAAGCTACATTTTTTTCACCAAACTGCTGAACATCCTGTTCTTTGGCTGCTGCCACATGAATGGCCAATACCTTACGGCGTTCACCGCGCTCAACGCTTGTAACCACACCGCTGACAGGAGACACAAACTTTACTTCGGGGTGATTTTTGTCTACGAACAACGCTCCCCCGGCCATAACATATTCCTGTTCCTTCACTACTACTTTCGGAGTAACTCCATGAAAGTCAGCTGGCATTAAAGCATAATTTTCCGGCTGTTTTACATCGAAATACTCAGTAGCAGGTTTTCCCTTTAGGTTTATGTCCAGGCCTTTGCGTATTTTTATCACATTTGCCATATTAATTATAAATAGTGGTTTCTATAATTTCAGCACAAAAGTACATAAAAATAATGTGAAAAAGCGCACTCTTACCGCATTATTAGGGAAAAAAATCCTTAATGGGGTTCGTGTACGCAAACGATGCTGTTATCTGCTACAAATAGAGATGTCAAAAAGGTTAAAAGGTCATCATCATCATCAGGCGTACGCCATGCTTGTTGATACCCGGATGGTCCAAGTAGTTGAGACGACGCACATACTCGATATGTAAAATCTTGAAAATGTTATGAATACCTACACTTATTTCCATATAAGGTATCTTGGGGTCCATCACATAGCTGGTAAACCGTCCGTCGCGCATCGGGAAAAGGAACAAATCGGCATCATCTTGATGCTTAAACGGATTGTTCTTATCCGTCAGCTGTCCATACAACAGCTTAAACCCGAAGAACTCACGCCATTTCAGTTTCTTCAGCAATGGGATACGATTAAACAACTTACCGTTCATGTTGTAACCGATATCCACCGAAGCATAGCGATCGTTCAAGAACTCCATATTATTAATAAGGTTGAACGTCTCTCGCTGGGTTATATAAGACAAGTTGGCTGCCGGCATAATGAGTAAAGGAAATGGAACCTTATTCCATTGGATTCCACCCTTAAGAGCGATGTCCATTTTTCCCCATGACGATAACCAGAAGCGTTTAGAGATGCCGGCTTCCGTCAGGTTGTAATTATACTGCCCGCCTAATACCTTTACACCCACTGTGTGTCCGAAGGTAAACACCGGAGCATCCAGCGAAACCGGAATACGTCTTTGCTTGGTATTTACAAACGTCTCACCGGGAGCATAGCGCAACTGCACCGAAGCCTCCATCGTTGTAATGTCGCGCAATCGATTAGCATCAGCCCACTGATCCCAAGCCTCTGTCCCATAAATCACCGAAGGATCTTTCCCCGCATTGCGGATATAAGAAAGATTGGCCGTCGGCTCATCCTTACTGTGGCGCAACTGAACCGTAGTGGACAAGCCGAAATGTGATTCCCATTCATATTTTAAGATTGCATTACGCACATACGACATTTGGTCGACTGTTGTAGCCTTCCATGCCACAAACACATTATCCTTATCGGTCTTCAAAAATTTATCCATCGGCGACATTACATCATACTGATAAGACGCCAAAATAGAATGTTTAGGATATTCGCGCGGAAGATATTCCTTCTTGTCAAACGAATATTCCACCTCTGCCTTGTATTTTGAGCGATGGTCTTTAAAACCGTAGGCATAGTAGCCTTTGAAAAACCAATGCGGATTCAGATTGGCAGTTGTCTGGGCACTGGCCCTCAATCGCCATCCATCCACAAAGTTATGAGAAATCATTGTATTAATCGGTCCGATATCCACTTTGCTGGGATGCTCTTTCGACCCGGTTTCCACAAAGTTTTCAATAAACGCCCTTGCCACAAACATCACATATTTAAATCCGGGTAATGCCTCAAGTCGCTTTACAAACAGGTCCATCGTACTCTCGGTCTTTGTCAGAGGCACCTGACGCGCTTCTGCCCAGAAATCATCATCACGCATCATAGCATCGGCTTCCTTTATTTCCGACCCTTTACGCTTGAACAGCTGCGGTGGTAGTGCATCGAAAGCATAATCGGAATACTTGGTAGTTCGTCTCACCTGTACCCCTTGCAATGCCTTCACCAAATAGAGTTCGGCAATCATATCATCGTCTTTCAGCACCCACTCACCAGTAGGGAGCTGAACATATTCCTGAATGATATCCAAATTGTCTACAAAGTTCACACCTGTCTTTTTCGGCAAGTTCATCACACACTTACGCACCGCATAACTACTATCGTTCAAAACATACAGATGTCCGGTAAATCCGAAGTCTTGAGAGTTACGAGGCACAAAGGTAAGATGGATACAACGGTCGCGATTCACATACACTGTATCCATAATGTAATACTTGTAAAAAGAGATGGCCGATGTTGACGATATCGGACTGACAAATCGAGTCTGCAACAAGCGGATATCATTGTCATAGATATTTATATCAGCAAATACATCAGTCAACACCTGATTAAGCATATCTCCTGTCGAGAAAAGTTCATTGATACCTCCCGACGAAAGACCGTTGATAATGGTCTTCTCCGAGCGGGGCTCTTTCCGGAACACCTGCTGCGAAGCAGTCTCTTGCACCGATATCGGCAAAATCAGCTTGTTGGTTTCTTCGCACACCTCAATCCGGTCTTTCAAGAAAGGCATTTTCTTATACAGACCTTTGCTCAGCATGTCCGGTGTCACATCGTTGAGCGACATCGTTATCTTCTGATACTTCTTATATTGATAGAAATCATGATGTTCCAATTTCTGCTGCGACTTATGCTCTATCACCTGCCGCATCAGGTCTACCGCCGGATTGTTCTTACGCGAATATTTCTCCCGTTTAGGCTTTACCACCACTTCGT
>DYCT01000145.1:0-508 GCA_019417975.1 Bacteroides sp. | reverse complement strand
GTTCAGCATGATATCGCTGGGCACCAGCTTCACATTCAGTGTTCTCGTAACCCCGGGCACAATGGGTACTACTTTTTTCTCATACCCCACAGCCGAAAAAGTAAGATGATTCCATCCTTTTCTTGTTTCCACCGCATATCGTCCGTCCAAGTCGGTAATACCACCCACTCCTTTTCCTTCATAAAACACAGAAATATAAGGAATAGGCTCAGCAGTAACAGAGTCTGTTACAACACCTCGTATCTGTCCGAACAAATTCAGCGGAAGAAGCAAAAACGACAACACATATAGAAAATATATTCTTCTGAGCCTCATAAAACACATCTAAAAAATCAAGCAGCAAAAGTACTTAAATTCTCCGGCTTTCTACGGAGAATAATTAATAAGAAATACAATGAATGCTTAAGTAAATAAAAAAGTAAAGCCTGAATCCGACTTTTAGAACACAAGCAAGCCCATTTAAACGAAATGAAGAATAATGGAATAATATCTATTTATTAATAAAGGT
>DYCT01000144.1:5226-5653 GCA_019417975.1 Bacteroides sp. | reverse complement strand
ATTTGGTGATTATGAAAATCAAAGTCAGTAATGTAAACACGCCAAACTGGAAGGATGTAACCGTTAAGTCGCGGATACCTGAAGAATTGGTAAAATTATCAGAGATTGCTCGTAATATTTGGTGGTCTTGGAACTACGAAGCTACCGAATTGTTCCGCGATTTGGATCCTGAATTGTGGAAAGAAGTAAAGCAGAACCCTGTTTTGCTTTTGGAACGCATGAGCTATGAGAAATTGGAAGCATTGTCACAAGACAAAGTGATTTTGCGCAGAATGAACGATGTGTATGCAAAGTTCAGAGACTATATGGATGTAAAGCCCGATGCAAATCGTCCTTCAGTAGCTTATTTCAGCATGGAATATGGTTTGAACCACGTGTTGAAAATCTACTCTGGTGGTTTGGGCGTATTGGCCGGTGACTATTTGAA
>DYCT01000144.1:0-5216 GCA_019417975.1 Bacteroides sp. | reverse complement strand
ATGTTGACTTGTGTGCTGTAGGTTTCCTTTATCGTTATGGATACTTCACACAGACTTTGTCAATGGACGGACAGCAGATTGCCAACTACGAATCACAAAACTTCGGTCAGTTGCCGATTGACAAGGTTCTTGATGAGAACGGTATGCAGGTAATTGTAGACGTCCCTTATTTGGATTATTATGTACATGCTTATGTTTGGAGAGTAAACGTAGGTCGTATCTCTTTATATTTGCTGGATACAGACAATGACATGAACAGCGAGTTCGACCGTTCTATCACACACCAACTTTATGGTGGTGACTGGGAAAACCGCTTGAAACAGGAAATCTTGTTGGGTATCGGTGGTATTCTTACCTTGAAGCGTTTGGGCATCAAGAAAGATGTATATCACTGTAACGAAGGTCATGCTGCTCTGATTAACGTACAGCGTTTGTGCGATTATGTAGCAAGTGGTCTTACATTCAACCAGGCTATCGAGTTGGTACGTGCTTCTTCATTGTACACTGTTCACACTCCGGTGCCTGCTGGTCACGACTATTTCGACGAAGGTCTCTTCGGCAAATACATGGGTGGCTATCCTCAGCAGATGGGCATCACTTGGGACGAACTCATGGATATGGGTCGTAACAATCCGGGCGATAAGGGTGAGAGATTCTGTATGTCGGTATTCGCATGCAACACTTCTCAGGAAGTGAACGGTGTGAGCTGGTTGCACGGAAAAGTTTCTCAGGAGATGTTCTCTTCTATCTGGAAAGGTTATTTCCCTGAAGAAAACCACGTAGGCTATGTAACCAATGGTGTACACTTCCCTACATGGAGTGCTACAGAGTGGAAACAGCTCTATTTGAAATATTTCAATGAGAACTTCTGGTACGACCAGAGCAATGCAAGCATTTGGGAAGAAATCTACAATGTGCCCGATGAAGAAATCTGGAAGACTCGTGTCACTATGAAGAACAAGCTCGTGGACTATATCCGCAAGCAGTTCCGTGAAAACTGGTTGAAGAACCAAGGTGACCCTTCACGTATCGTATCATTGGTAGAGAAAATCAATCCGAATGCCTTGTTGATTGGTTTCGGTCGTCGTTTTGCTACTTACAAACGTGCACACTTGTTGTTCACCGATTTGGATCGTCTTTCTAAGATTGTAAACAACCCGAACTATCCGGTTCAGTTCTTGTTTACAGGTAAGGCTCACCCACACGATGGTGCAGGTCAGGGACTTATCAAGCGTATTGTTGAAATCTCACGTCGTCCGGAATTCTTGGGTAAGATTATCTTCCTCGAAAACTACGACATGCAGTTGGCTCGTCGTCTTGTTACCGGTGTAGATATTTGGTTGAACACTCCGACTCGTCCGCTTGAGGCATCAGGTACATCTGGTGAGAAAGCTTTGATGAACGGTGTATTGAACTTCTCTGTATTGGACGGATGGTGGTTGGAAGGCTATCGCGAAGGTGCCGGTTGGGCATTGACCGAAAAGCGTACTTACCAGAACCAAGAGCACCAAGACCAGTTGGATGCCGCTACCATCTACTCTATGTTGGAAAACGAAATTCTTCCGTTGTATTATGCTCGTAACAAGAAGGGCTATTCAGAAGGCTGGATTAAGTGCATCAAGAACTCTATCGCTCAGATTGCTCCTCATTACACGATGAAGCGTCAGCTCGACGATTACTTCAAGAAGTTCTATACTAAAGAAGCAAATCGCTTTAAACGCTTGTCGGCTGATAACAATCAGAAGGCAAAAGAAATTGCAGCTTGGAAAGAACTAGTTGTTTCTAAATGGGATGAAATCGAGATTGTTTCCAGCGATGCAACCGAAGCTATGCAAATTGGCAGCATCGAGAGTGGTAAAGAATATACCATTACATACGTAGTCGATGAAAAGGGCTTGGACGATGCAATCGGTTTGGAAATGGTAACTATCTATACAGGCGCCGATGGCAAACAGCATGTATATTCGGTAGAACCGTTCAACTTGGTTAAGAGAGAAGGCAATCTGTATACCTTCCAGGTTAAACACAGCTTGCAGAATGCAGGAAGCTTCAAGACAGCTTTCCGTATGTTCCCGAAAAACCCGGAACTTCCGCACCGTCAGGACTTCTGCTATGTACGCTGGTTCAACTAATCCGTTCGGGATGTAAAAATGCGACAAAGAGCGTGTGTGCCTGCTTAAAAGACACACCTCTGCTTTTCGATAAAAGAGAAAGAGCTCGGTTTCAGTGCCGAGCTCTTTCTCTTTTTTATTGGGGTGATGTCTGGGGCAGGGTATAATGTTATTTTCGGAAATGCTTGGACACATTGGAGTAGCCGCATCGTTGGCACAAGGGTTCTACAGCCGTATGATTTGTGAAACCCTGATAGATGGCTTTGGCACGGGCTGAAGATAAGATGTCTTCTAACGAGCGGTCGAATAAGTTTCCCAAGCTCATTTCTCCGGCATAATCCAGACAACAAGGCACGACCGTACCGTCCACCAATACACCTATCTGGTTGCGCAGTGCATAGCAGAACACTTCATTTTCGGTATACGCTTCCCGTTCTTTATCCGGCCATTCAAACATTTCATCATTCTCAATGAATAAGTTCTCGGATAGCTTCCAGCCATCTTTTCGGGCCGTCCAAGGGTGGGGCAGATGCTGAGCTATCAGTTGCAGGATGGTGTCATTCATACGGTTATACCCTCCTTCGTTCCATAAGCGTAACACCACGATACACCCTTTTCGGGCAACATCCTTAGCGAAGCACATCACCTCATTGATGTATTGTTGCAGGTTATCTTTATGGTTTCCTTCGTGCGAATGGAGCGAGATTTGTATCTTATGGGGTAGTGTTTCGAATTGTCCGGCCTTTTGAGCCAATCGTGTTCCATTGGTGGTCAGCACCGGTATGAATCCCTTTTGACGGGCTATCGAGATAAATTTCGGCAAGAGCGGATGAAGAAAAGGTTCGCCCATCAGGTGGAAATACAGGAATTTTATTTTTCCCGTCAGCTTATCGGTTAGGGTTTCAAACTCGGCAATAGACATTATGCGCTTTTCCCGCTCCGTTTTCGGGCAGAACACACAGTCCAGATTGCAGATATTTGTTATTTCCAGGTAGCATCTGGTAATCATTACCCCTGTTTGCTCCTTCATGCTTGTTTCGGTATTAGCTATTCTATAAATGATACGTCTCTGGTTGGCAAGCTTACCGTAGCTTCGTGGATAAACGGTCGTCCGTCAATGCCAGTTTGACCATCGGTTCTCTGAAATCGGGGTAGCGACGAGGTATGCTTGTCGCTTGCAAAAGTAGCCTTTGACCGACTTTTCTCAAAGCATCCTGATGTGAAAATGTGAACGATGCAGGCTTTTTTTCAGTACACTATCTGATAAGTCGCAATTTTTGCTTAAATTTGTATCAAGAAGAAGTATCAAATAGACAATCGTTTAACCCTCATTATATAAACTCAGTATTTATGACATTTACAGCAGAAAACACATTATTGATAGGCTCAGTGCTTTTGTTTGTCAGCATTTGGTTCAGTAAGGCCAGTTATCGTCTGGGAGTACCCACCTTGCTTGTGTTCTTACTTATCGGAATGCTTTTCGGTAGCGATGGTTTGGGACTTCAGTTTCACGATGCACAAGAGGCTCAGTTTATCGGTATGATAGCGCTTTCCGTTATTTTGTTTTCCGGGGGTATGGATACACAGTATGCTTCCATTCGTCCGGTACTCTCTCAGGGAATTGTCCTTTCTACCATAGGAGTGCTGCTCACGACCCTATTTACCGGAGGGTTTATCTATTGGATATCCGGATTCAACCCTATCAGCATCACGCTTTCCATTCCTACAGCTTTACTGTTGGCAGCTACGATGTCGTCTACCGACTCGGCTTCCGTGTTCAATATCCTGCGCTCGCAAAGCATGAATCTGAAACACAATTTGCGACCGATGCTTGAGCTGGAAAGCGGTAGTAACGACCCCATGGCCTATATGCTTACTTTGGTATTCATTCAGATACTTGTTTCTACAGGGATGCAGGCCTCCGATATTATCACGTCTTTCTTGATACAATTTATAGTAGGAGGTGTCTTTGGTTATCTCATCGGAAAATTGGCAGTGTACGTTATTAATCGCATCCGTCTGAAGAATTCTTCACTCTATCCTATCTTGTTGTTGTGCTTTATCTTTTTCACCTTTACCTTGACCGACTTATGCAAGGGAAACGGTTATCTGGCCGTTTATCTGGCAGGTATTGTGGTTGGTAATGCCCGTATTGTAGAGCGTAGAGAGATTGCTACTTTCATGAACGGTTTGACTTGGTTCTTCCAAATCATCATGTTCTTGAGCTTAGGACTCTTGGTCAATCCACACGAAATGTTGTCGATAGCTGTTGCCGTTCCTGCCACATTGATAGGTCTATTTATGATTTTCATTGCCCGACCGCTAAGTGTACATCTCTGTTTGTTCCCATTCCGGAAGATGAGTATGGCTTCCAAGAACTTCATCTCATGGGTGGGTTTGAGAGGTGCTGTGCCTATCATTTTTGCGACTTATCCGGTTGTGGCCAATATTCCGGAAGCCCGACAGATATTCAACATTGTGTTCTTCATTACCATCCTGTCGCTCCTCTTGCAAGGTACCACTTTGTCTTGGATGGCTCGTCGACTTCATCTGGATGCTCCCCTCGAAAAGACCGGCAACGATTTCGGAGTGGAAATGCCGGAAGAAACCAATACCGACCTGCATGACATTGTGCTGACGGAAAACATGCTTGCCAAGGGCAACCGCTTGATGGATTTGAACATTCCTAAAGGACGTTTGGTTATACTCATCAAGCGGAAAGAAGAATTTATTATCCCGAATGGTACGATGCCGCTTTTACCTGGTGATAAGCTCTTGATTATTTCTGAAAACAAGGAAGCGGTTTCTTAAGCCTCATTGGGTCTATTCTTTCTTTTACGGTTCAGACCTAATAGGTGATGGGTGGGAAGAATAGCAAACTGTCAAATTGTACAAAAATGTATATTTATACAGCGTGAGATTCGCGAATTTGCAAATAAAATGTCCGTCGTTTGCAAATTCGCGAATTTTGTTTTTGTAAGTGGCTGTGTTGTAGGTATATATGCGAAAATTTGTATTTTCAAGCCCTTTTTTTAGGTAGGAAAACGAGAAGAAAATCGGGAAAAATCCGGAAGAACTATAGGTGCGTTTTCAAAGTATCTTAGG
>DYCT01000143.1 GCA_019417975.1 Bacteroides sp. | reverse complement strand
TAGTTCACTCTCGCATTTTAACATAACATACCCACAGGCTTTTCAGACTGACCCGCTAATACAATGTAAAAACGGCAAACAGACAAACAGACAAACAAACCCATCCATCGACTAATAAGTATGCAACCTTTTTGTTTTGTTCCTCATACTTATCAACAATCTATTTATTAACAACATCTATTGGGAACATAGAGACACAAATAAACTTAGAAAAAATGAAAGCACTTAGATTTATTGGAATGGCTTTATTAGCCACAATGGTGAGCATTAACTTTACGTCTTGCAACAAAGATGAAGAGGGAGAATCAGGCAAAAACGATGATGGCATCATCACCAACCAGAAACGATTGGTAGAAATCGGAAGAACAAATGGGAAGGATACTAAAAACATCTATTTCACATACGACAGCAAAGACCGAATGATAGCCGTCAGTGTCAACCGCAGGGGAAAAGAAGTAGATAATTATTTCTACGCTTGGGGGAATAATGTAATTATGGCGACTTCAAGCAATGATGATGAAGACGAAAGCACCTACATGCTTACAGACAATCTGGTAAGGAAACAACAATACTCCAATACCCATTATAAAACATTCATGTACAATTCGTCCAATCAATTAATAAACTTAAATGAAAAAGACGACTCAGATAGCGATAACTATACGTTTACGTGGAATAGCCAGAAGCTAACACAATGCAATAACACATACAACAACAACAGCGACGGAGATCCTTATACCTGCGACCATCAATACAAATACAATGGGAAGACTTGCCAAGGATGGTTTCCAAACATCGAAATAAGTTTCGAAGGCGTATACGATGAGTTTATTTTCTATGCACACCCCGAGCTGATAGGTACACGGACAAACCAACTTCCCGAACAAATAACCGGAAAGCATAATAACAAATACGAGTATTACGACTACTATTACAACGAGCGTTACACACGTAAAGACATCGAAGAAGAGACTGCCGATTTTACCTATACCTTAGATAAAGACAAGTATGTGGAAAGCTGTACCATCACATATAAAAGCATAGAAACCAGCAAGTATTCATTCATCGACAAAAATGGCGACGGTGTCATCACTTCTGATGAAAGAAATATAGTAAAAACAGAAACGGATATTGAAATTATCACTTACACCTTTAGATGGGAATAAGACATTCTTCATAGCAGTGCGATACAGAGAGGTTTAAGAGGATGTGCCTCAACATCGCAATAAAGAGATTTGCTCCTGCCACAGCTATTTGTGGCAGGAGTAAATTATTATAGCGCTCCCGTCCACACAAAATCAGTAGGAAACCATTCCCGACAATGCGGACATGGCTGCGTAAACAGACCAAAGACCGACGACCCGGAACCCGACATGGAAGCATAAACAGCTCCCTGTTCGTAAAGACGATTACGAATCTGCTCTATCTCGGGATGCACCGCAAAAACACTTTTCTCAAAATCGTTCACCAACAATCCCTTCCACTCGCTCACCGGCTTCGTTATAATCTCTTTGATCGAGATTTCAGGCTTTTGGGGACGGATGAGCGAGAACGCTTCGCGGGTAGATACAAATATATCGGGCTTTACCAACACGATATACCAACCGTGTAGCGAAAAGTCGATAGAAGAAAAAATATTTCCGATACCTTCTGCAAAGACCGGAGTATTGCGGACAAAAAAAGCACAGTCCGCTCCAAGCATAGCAGCATAGACCTCCAATTGCTCGGGCGCAATATTCAACCCCACCAGCTCGTTGATGGCTTTCAACATATAAGCCGCATCGGACGAACCACCTCCCAATCCGGCTCCCGAAGGAATATGCTTATGCAGATACACATCCATAGCCGGCAATTGATACGTTTTCTCCAGCAACCGATAGGCTTTGACTACCAGATTGTTTTCTACACTGCCTTCGATAGAAATGCCGGATTGGTGTAAACAGCACTCGCCCGGAGCACCATCGCCTACTCCCACTTCCAAAGCATCCTCCAAACGAACCGGATAAAACACGGTCTCCAGATTATGGTATCCGTCCGGACCTTTTTCTACAACATTCAAACCTAAATTTATCTTTGCATTCGGAAACGTAATCATTGCTTGTCTGTTTAATATATGAGCTTTCAAAGATACAACTTCACTTTTATATATTCAACAAGGATACCGGAATATGCTATGCACAGCCATCACGACAAAGTTGTCATTTTTATATAAAAAATTGAATATTCTAAAACAAAAGTTAGGAGTATAACTGTTACTGCAACTATTCTGTCATTTCAAAAAGTCCGATTATTGTATATTTATGCATTCTTATTCATGTATATTGACTCTTTCTGCATATTTATACAAGATATTAGGCCTAAAAAGCCGGATTTCAGGTCACTAAAAAGTGAGATTTCGAGTCAAGTATCTTAGGATATTTTTCCAGGTATCTTAGGATACTTTGCGAAGTATCTTAAGATACTTTGAAAACGCACCTATAGTTTCCTCCGCTTTTTCCCGATTTTCGCCCCATTTTTCGCCAAGAAAAAAGAGCTAAAATCGGCCCTCAAGCCCGTATCTATTTATAAAACAAGCAGTTCTGAAAACAAAATTTGCATATTTGCAAACGAAAGCTATTTTGTCTGCAAATATGCGATTCTTGCGATACATAAATATACATTCTTATCCATTTTGACAATTTGCTCTTTGAGCGGTTTGTTATCAATTTGAGCCGATACCCGAAATGTACACTCGCATAACGATTCTCTCCGCTCCTCGTAATGGCAAAACAAAAAAAACGGCAACCCGATACCAATATCAAGCTACCGCCTCTCTGTCTCTATTATCTCTAAAAATTTACTTGTCGCCTTCGAGTTGTAGCTCCACCGGACAATGGTCCGACCCAAGTATCTCGGTATGAATCTTTGCTGCCTTCAAACGCGGATTAAGCGATGTAGAGGTCAAGAAATAGTCGATACGCCACCCTGCATTCTTCTCACGAGCCCGGAAGCGATACGACCACCACGAATAGATATTCTCCATGTCGGGATAAAAATAGCGGAATGTATCTGTAAATCCCGATTCCAGCAAAGCCGTAAACTTGCCACGCTCCTCATCGGTAAACCCCGCGTTCCGACGGTTTGTTTTCGGGTTCTTTAAGTCTATCTCGCGATGCGCCACATTCAAATCGCCACAGACGATAACCGGTTTCTTCTGTTCCAAATGCTTGAGATATGTCTGAAAATCATCTTCCCAATGCATACGGTATTCCAGCCGGCGAAGTTCGTCTTGCGAATTAGGAGTATACACGGTCACCAGATAAAACGTCTCCATTTCCAAGGTAATGACACGCCCCTCTTTATCGTGTTCTTCAATCCCCAAGCCATAGTTCACCGACAGAGGCTCCAAACGAGTAAAGATAGCCGTACCCGAATAGCCTTTTTTCTCGGCATAATTCCAGTAAGAACGATATCCCTCAAACTGGAGGTCGAGCTGTCCGACCTGCATCTTGGTTTCTTGCAGACAGAAGAAATCGGCATCCAGCGCTTTAAAAGCCTCCGAAAAGCCTTTCTCATTGCAAGCCCGCAAACCGTTTACATTCCAAGATATAAATTTCAGCATAGCCTGTTATTTTATGAATTGAAGCAATGCATCGGCATCTACCAACTGCTGCTGCCCTGCCACCATATCTTTCAACATCACCTTGCCTTCGTTCATTTCATTTTCACCTACAATGGCTACGAAAGGAATGTTTTTTGCATTGGCATAACTCATTTGTTTCTTCATCTTGGCATTGTCGGGATAAATCTCGGCACGGATACCCGCTTCGCGCACCCTGGCCAAGATAGGCAGACAATAAGCCGCTTCTGCCTCGCCAAAAGTAACGAACAGCAACTGAGTGCCATCGACAGCTTCTTTCGGATAAAGTTCCAGCTGATTCAGCACATCGAAAATACGGTCGGCACCAAACGAGATACCTACACCCGACACACCGTCCATACCGAACACACCTGTCAGATTGTCGTAACGACCACCTCCGGTGATGCTACCAATCTGTACATCCAACGCTTTCACTTCAAAAATAGCTCCGGTATAATAGTTTAATCCACGTGCCAAAGTCAAATCGAGTTCCAACTCATTCTTAAGCTGCATAGTAGCCAAAGTCTGCAAGATGAAGCGGCTTTCTTCCACTCCCTTCAAGCCGGTCTCGCTCGAAGCAAGCACTTGTTCCAATACAGCCAACTTCTCATCATTGGTACCCGACAACAGAATGATAGGCTGCAGTTTTGCAATAGCCTCTTCCGAAATGCCTTTGGAAGCCAATTCGGCATTCACATTTTCCAGACCGATTTTA
The DNA here is from genome assembly GCA_019417975.1 of Bacteroides sp. Taxonomy (GTDB): domain Bacteria; phylum Bacteroidota; class Bacteroidia; order Bacteroidales; family Bacteroidaceae; genus DYCT01. Next base: position 1,352 of record DYCT01000143.1, on the reverse strand, counting down.
TCCAACTTGTCGATAGCCACGGTAATGTCCACAATCTTGTCAGCCTCACCGATAATCTCGGCAATTCCGGTCAGAATCTTACGATTGTTAATTTTGATGCACACACGCACACCGAAGCGAGAAAACACAGTATCGATAATCTGCATCAACTCTACTTCGTTGAGCAATGAATTACTGCCTACCACATCGGCATCACACTGGTAAAACTCGCGGTAGCGACCCTTCTGCGGACGGTCGGCACGCCACACCGGCTGAATCTGATAACGCTTAAAAGGGAACGTCAGTTCCTCGCGATGCATCACCACATAGCGGGCAAACGGCACGGTAAGGTCGTAACGCAACCCTTTTTCGCAAAATTTGCTTGCCAATTTGGCAGCATTACGCGAAAGCAGTTCCTCGTCTGTCAATCCAGAAAAATAATCACCGGAATTCTGAATCTTAAACAGAAGTTTATCACCTTCTTCGCCATACTTGCCCATCAGTGTGGAGAGATTCTCCATAGCAGGAGTCTCTATCTGCTGAAATCCATACAAATGATACACATCGCGAATGGTATTGAAAATATAATTACGTTTCGCCATCTCTACGGGCGAGAAGTCGCGTGTCCCCTTAGGTATACTTGGTTTTGCTGCCATATTCATTTCATTTTGAGCGCAAAGTTACAAAATCGACATGGAATTACCAATTTCAAAATACAAAATACGGACTACCCGAAGTGTTTCACTCCGAATAGTCCGCATCCTTTACGTTAGCACCCTGCGAAAATCAATCGCGACGGCTCATGTAAATCATAACATAATAAGCCAAAGTAGCCAAAGAGCCTAAAGCAGCCACAACATAAGTATAAGCAGCTGAACGTAATGCATCTTCGGCCTGTGCATGGTTATAGGAATTGGTAATGCCCGAACGGCTCAACCATACCAATGCACGCTTACTGGCATTGATTTCGACCGGCAATGTAATAAGGCTGAATACAGTAGTACTGGCAAACAATATAATACCAAACAGCATCAAGCTGGGGAAACTATTGATGAGTAACATACCGGCCAACAGCACCCACGACATGATGGAAGAAGAGAACTGTACTACCGGTACCAGAGCCGAACGCATCTTCAAAGGTGCATAGGCATGGGCATGCTGGACAGCATGTCCGCACTCATGGGCAGCTACTGCAGCAGCTGCTACACTGCAACTGCCGTAAACGCCATCACTAAGATTCACAGTTTTGGTCAACGGGTTATAATGGTCGGTCAGCGTGCCACTGGTGCTGGTTACTTGTACATCGTAAATCCCATTGTCGTGCAACATCTTTAATGCCACATCGCGTCCGGTCATTCCACTCTGTAGTGGTA
>DYCT01000142.1 GCA_019417975.1 Bacteroides sp. | reverse complement strand
ATGTATATCGTTATGGTATAGTGTTTTACGAAAATTAAATTCGCATATTTGCAAACATAATCCATTTTGTTTGCAAATATGCGATTCTCGCACTGCATAAATATGCATTCTGACATTTTGCTATTTTTCCGGTTTGTTGTCGATTAGGGCTTGCTGACTGAAGTTATCGACCCGCATGTTTCTTTATGTAGGGATATTCAGTAAATAATGGTATAGTATAACAGACAGTCAATTACACTTCACAAGAACAGCGGAAAAGTTTTCATTTCCGCTGTTCTTGTGAAGTTTTAGCAATTATCTCTTTTTTCCAAAGATGGCATCAAGAACCATCTTGCCTACTTTCCTTTCCAAACCCTGTTTGGTTGTAGGTATTCCCGTCTTTCGGCTAATCTTTTGTTTGGCAGTCGTTATGCCAACCGCTCTTTTCCAAGAGAAACTTAATCCGCGTATCTTCATAACCAATATACTATTGCGTAACAGATGAATGCCATCAGTCCCCAAAAGAGGATATAAAGTATATAGTTGCGGATAAAATTTTAGGGAGATTTATGATTCCTTGCTAAACAAGGAAGGGATTGTGCCCATACGGCTCGTCATTTGAGGTACTTATGCATAAAAACAATCAAATTCTCTTCCGAGAGCATTTGTCGCGGAAGAGAATCTGGTATTTTACTGTTTGGGAGGGCTATAATGATGGAATTAACTGAAACTCCCTATGTAGTCGTATATCTCCGCTTCTTGGTCGGGGTGAAACCATTGTATGTCTTGGTCGCGTCGGAACCAAGTCATTTGTTTGCGCGAATAGATGCGTGAGTTTTGCTTTATCTTTTCAATGGCAAAAGGCAGTGTCCAAGTACCATCGAAATAGTTGAACAATTCTTTGTAACCTACGGTGTTGAGCGAATTGAGTTGGCGTTGAGGGTATACATTCTGAGCTTCCTTCAACAAACCGTCTTCCAACATGATGTCTACTCGTTTGTTGATGCGCTCGTATAGCTCTTCCCGGTCGCGTGTCAAGCCAATTTTCAGGATTTGAAAGGGACGCTCTTTGACGGTTCGTGTGCGGAATGAAGTATAGGTCTTCCCGGTCATGTTGCAGATTTCCAATGCGTGTACCACTCGTTTTGGGTTTTTCAAGTCTACTTGTCGGTAATATTCGGGGTCCAGTACTTTTAGTTCTGCGCACAAGGTCTCTAGCCCTTCTGTCTCATAGCGATGTTTCAGCAGGGTTCGCGTTTCTTCATCTACAGTGGGGATGTCGTCAATGCCTTGACATACGGCATCGACATACATCATGGAACCTCCGGTCAGTATTACGACTTCTTTTTCTTTGTAGAGGTTGGAGAGTAACCGGATGACATCACACTCGTATTGTGCCGCGCTGTAATAGTCTGTCAGGGCCAATGTACCTACAAAATGGTGAGGCACACGGGCAAGCTGTTCGGGGGTAGGGGCTGCTGTCCCGATTTTAAGGTCGGCATATAACTGACGGGAATCGGCAGAGATGATGTCTGTGTGGAAATGTTCAGCCAGTCGCAGACTTAGTTCAGTTTTGCCGACTCCCGTAGGACCGATGAGTACAATCAGTATTTTTTGTTTAGTATCTGTCTTCATCGTATGGATTGCCACCACTGCCTATGTCGAAACCTTCTTCATCGAGCTCATCTAAGTTGAAGTCTTGGTCGCCGTAGAAGTTTTCGTCTAACAGGGTATTGGAATTGGTGCTGATGGCCAAATCGTCGAAGTCGATTGTTTGTGCAGGCGGGTTTCCTTGCTTTTTGGTGCAAGCGGCTGCTTTCTGACTTTTGCCAGTGATGATTTCGGAGAGTTCGATGAAGAATACGCGCTCTGCCAATGGGTCGAATACATACAGCAGTTTTTGCTTTTCATCTTCGAGCAGGTCGCTGAGTCTTGTTTCGCTCATAATCCACATGTCTTCGTCCGAATTGCTGTCCATCTCTTCGAGGGTGATTTCTTTTTCTTTTTCCCAGTCATCATCGCAGATGAAAAAAGAAGTCATCTGGTCGTCTTTATAGTTGACCGATTTTAAGATGGCTTTATGAAAGTCATAGAAAGTTGCCTCCGAATCAATCTTGATTTCGCGGAGAAAATCGTCTACCTCGTCGGATATGATAATAAATCTGTATACCATAATAAAATGTTGTTTTGATGGTGTAAAAGTAGTAAAAATATAGAAACGAGCAAACATCTTTATAAAAATCCCCTGTTCCTATGCTATGGTTATAACCTTTGCAGGGGACAGGGGATTTTAGTAAAGTATTGTTGTCTACCGAAGTAGTTGTTTTAACGGATAATGCCTCGTGCCGATTCTTTTACGAAACTGATGATATATTCTATTTCTTTACTCATGGGCACTTGCTTTTCAATTTCGGCTAATGCTTCAGTGGTGTTCAAACCGCTTTGGTAAAGGATACGGTAAGCATTGTGAATATTTTCAATTAGCTCGTTGGAGAAACCACGTCTGCGCAGACCTACGATATTGATACCGCAATAGCAGATGGGGTCGCGTCCGGCAATGATGTAAGGAGGGATGTCTTTGCTGAAGCGAGAGCCTCCTTGAATCATCACGTGGCTTCCTACGCGGCAGAATTGGTGCATCAATACGGCAGCACTGATAATGGCATTGTCATCGATGATGATTTCACCGGCCATCTTGGTTGAGTTGCCAATGATACATCCACTACCGATAATGGCATCGTGAGCCACATGTACACCTTCCATCAGCAAGTTGTTGCTGCCTACTACTGTTTTGCCTTTGGCAGCTGTCCCTCGGTTGATAGTTACATTTTCGCGGATAAGGTTGTTGTCGCCAACTTCAGCAGTTGTCTCTTCGCCTCTGAATTTCAAATCCTGTGGAACTGCACTGATGACAGCACCCGGGAAGATAGTATTTCCATTTCCGATACGTGCTCCGTATAGGATATTGACATTAGCCATGATTTTATTGTTATCACCGATGACAACATTCTTGTCTATAAATACAAAAGGACCTATCTCAACGTTGTTTCCTATCTTTGCTTCCGGATCTATATAAGCTAACGGACTAATCATGATTATTTGTTTTTAATGATTTGAGCCATAAATTCAGCTTCACATACTATTTTTTCTCCTACAAACGCATAGCCTTTCATCGTAGAGATGCCTCTGCGGATGGGGGCTAACAGTTCCAAACGGAATAATAGCGTATCACCTGGAACTACCTTTTGACGGAATTTCACTCCGTCTATCTTCATGAAGTAGGTAGAGTAACGTTCCGGCTCATCTACCGAGCTTAATACGAGCAGACCTCCTACCTGTGCCATTGCTTCTACTTGCAATACACCGGGCATGACAGGCTCTTGTGGAAAATGACCTTGGAAGAATGGCTCATCGTTGGTGATATTTTTCACACCGACAATATGGTTGGCACCCATTTCAATAACCTTGTCGACCAACAAGAACGGATAGCGGTGTGGCAACAGTTCTTTGATGCGGTTGATGTCCATGATGGGTGCTTCGTCGCAATGGTAAGTAGGAGCCTGTACCTCATGCTGACGAATTTCTTTACGCATCTGGCGAGCAAACTTGTTGTTGATGGTGTGTCCCGGACGTGTAGCAATGATACGTCCTTTGATGGGGCGACCGACAAGTGCCAAGTCGCCGATGATATCGAGCAACTTGTGGCGAGCCGGTTCGTTGGGCCATACCAACGGCTTGTGATTGATATATCCCAATTGTGAAGCATCCATGTGAGGAACTCTCATCACGTCGGCCAGCTTGTCGAAATTGTCTTGCGACATTTCTCGTTCGTAGATGACGATAGCGTTGTCCAAGTCGCCTCCTTTGATAAGTCCGGCACCCAACAATGGTTCAATTTCACGAACAAAAACAAATGTGCGACTTGCTGCAATTTCGCTTGCGAATAAGCCCATATCCTCGAGTGTAGCAAACTGGTTGGGGATAATTGTAGAGTCGTATGAAATCAAAACGTTCAAGCTGAAGTTCTCATCCGGTAATACGATAATGGAAGAACCGGTCTTTTCATCTTTGAACTCGATTTTAGATTTGATGATATAATAGTCTTTAACAGCTGTCTGTTCTACGATACCTGCCCGCTCTATTTCTTTTACATAATAGATGGCGCTTCCGTCCAGAATAGGGAATTCAGGTCCGTCTACTTGGATAAGACAGTTGTCGATACCCAATGCATAGAGGGCGGCCATGGCATGTTCCACAGTGCTTACTTTCACATCTCCTTTAGCCAATACAGTTCCACGAGTGGTTTCTACTACATTGTCGGCAATCGCGTCAATGATAGGTTGGCCTTCTAAATCCATGCGTTGGATTTTGTAACCGAAATTGTCTGGTGCCGGATTGAAGGTGATGTTCAGGTTGAGACCAGTATGTAGACCTTTTCCTTGGAGAGAAAAGCTCTCTTTTAGTGTTTTCTGTTTCAACATGAATTATTTATTTAGTTGTTTCTTTAATTCTTCTACTTCTCGTTTTAGGGTATTCAGTGTCGAATACATATCGGGCAAGTTCTTGAATACAACAGAAGAACGTGCGAAGTTTTTGGCATCGATAGCAGGTGAGCCTTGTATTGTACTACCCGACTTTACGGTATTGGCAATACCGGTCTGGGCTCCACACATCACTTTATCACCTATCTTGATGTGTCCGGCTATACCTACTTGACCGCCAAACATACACCATTGACCTATTTTGGTAGAGCCTGCAATTCCTACTTGTGCAGCCATTACGGTATTTGAACCGACTTCTACATTGTGTGCTATCTGAATGAGATTGTCTAGTTTCACACCTTTACGGATAATAGTGGCTCCCATAGTAGCACGGTCTATACAGGTGTTTGCACCAATCTCTACATCGTCTTCTATTTGGACAATACCGATTTGAGGGATTTTCTCGTAACCGGCAGGAGTGGGGGCAAATCCGAATCCGTCTGCTCCAATCACACAGCCTGCATGGAGAATGCAGTTGTTGCCGATGCGGCAATCGTGATAGATAGTAACATTCGGATAGAGGATGCAGTTGTTTCCTACTTTGGCATGTTCGTTAATTACTGCATGTGAGTGGATTTGAACATGGTCGCCTACTTCGGCATAGTCGCCTACATAGGCAAAAGGAGCAATATAGGCATCTTGACCTACTTTGGCTGTTTCGGCAACGTAAGCCAGCGGGTGTATGCCTGTTTTCTTAGGCTTACTCTGTTCGTAGAGGGTGAGCAGTTTGGCAAGGCTGTCGTAAGCGTTGTCCACTTTGATGAGGGTCGCTTTTATCTCTTGCTCAGGCACGAAATCTTTGTTGACTAATACGATGCTCGATTCGGTTGTATATATATAAGGTGTATACTTGGGGTTGGAGAGGAAAGAGATGGCTCCGGGGATGCCTTCTTCTATTTTTGCGAATGTATGTACGCTCGCATTCTCATCTCCTATTACTTCTCCTTGGATAAAGGTTGCAATCTGCTTAGCCGAAAATTCCATAATTGTTATATTGCTTTTATACTGAATTAAGGTTGCAATTGTATTGCGTTTTATTTAAAGATGCAAATTACGTATTTTTTTTTCATATTTTAATTCAGAAAGTGAAATATTTAGCTTTGTTGAGGCGTTCTTTGATAACAAAGGTAGTATTTTCTTATTTTTCGGGATAATAGAGAGATATTGAGCATGTCGGATGCCTCGGCTATATTTTTTGTACTAC
>DYCT01000141.1 GCA_019417975.1 Bacteroides sp. | reverse complement strand
TTGGGTGGTTATGAGCAAGAATGATAGCTACTGAATTGGTGAGCAATGCGGCTTGTAGGATAACTCTGACATCAGCACAAGTTTCAGTAATTCCACCCTCTGATATAAGAGTGTAACCTAAAACTTGGCTGGATTGGTTTAGAAACAAGACTTTAAAATATTCTTTGTAACAGATTGTACCTTCCTTATATGTAGGAAGTAAATATTTATATGCGTCCTCAGAACTGCCTACCTTATATATATTCTTGAATTTTGGTTTGTAGGACAGTTCCACTTCTCCAACAGTATAATCTATATCCATAATATCAAGTATTAAAATGGTTTATCGCCATATTCATAAACAAGAATTGAATTGCATACTCTATCGTAGAATGAGAATCCACAGCAAGTATGAAAATAGCTCTCATAAACTGCTGCATACTCTCCATGCTGCCTACTGTTCCTATCCAAAAATGAATCAAACTTGTGCAACCAATATTTAAGTGCTTGCAAGCGTTTGATATATTGCAGATTGTTCTCACAGTAGCATAATTTCTCTTGTAAAGAGGTGATATGATTGATAGCATTTTCAATTTTAGATTTATCCATAATGTCATAGAATTTGTAAAGTGTAAAACAGAAAAAGGACACCTAACTTAATAGATGTCCTTTTAATTAATAAGATGTGATAATGTAGTTACTTCTTGGAATAGTGATATTTCATGGAGAATATGTAAATCTCTATCATATCATTATGCACAGAATAAATAAGTCTATGCTCTGAATTAATTCGTCTTGACCATTTACCTGCCAATTCATATTTGAGAGGTTCAGGTTTACCTATACCAGTGTAAGGATGTTCCAATATATCGGCGAGTAATTTCTTAATGCGTTTGGTTATGTTGGGGTCATTCTTTTTCCAATATTCCCAATGTTCTTGTGCAATAGGAGTAAATATCAGTTTCATAGTTCATCTAAATTTACTTCTATTCCCCTGCCTGCCTTTAAGTCTTCTTCTCCTTTACGAATATCATTCATGGTCTGTTCAGAAGACATGATATATTCGGTCTCTTTCAAAGAATTATATTCTTCCAAAGAAATCATTACTACTCCCGTACCATTACCACGATTGATAAGTACCGTATCGCAATCGTCAATAACCGAGTCAATATAACCTTTTAGATTGGCTCTTAAATCTGTGTAATTGGCTGTTCTCATAAATCCTCCTTTTTATAATGCAAATATATGTACTTATTTGCGTACTTACAAATATAATTAGTTAATTATTAAGTATGAAGAAAGGACACCAACTTAATGATGTCCTTTCCTCTGTCAATCAACAATCCACTCAGCCCAAGAACCAAGCGTATTTGTTATCAAGTCCTTGCAGGACGTTGTTAATTCCTACACTGACTTCCGTAGCGTTTACGGCTCGTTGCAGATAAGTATCAATGTAACTTCCCTTGTTAGCCTGCGTCAAAAGATTGTGGAAATCGAACATTGATATGGCGTTGTCCTTTGCTCCGAACACTTCGTTGTGATAGTAGTCGCGACAAACAGAATTAATCTGACTGTCCGTAATCAGAAGTCTTGGAATAGCTTTCTGCCTTGCAGGTGACAATGCTTGAAACATTCTCATCCGCCCTACGATTTGCGCAAATTGTGTCTCGGACAATGAAGTGTTGGTAAGTGACTGCATCAAGTGGATTTCTTTTGCAGGGTTGAAGCTGTGGAACAATTCAAGCACGTTTCTGTAAAGTTCGCTGATATTGGTCACTTCCATATTGAACTTGACACCTTCTCCCGTTAAAACTTGATTGGAACAGATTCTCACTCTCCAGCCAACAAAAACCGAAAACTTCTCCAAGCCTTTGGATGCACGATAAAGGTTAAGGTCTGAATAGTTCCTTACCCCACCGATGCATAGTTCAAGCCTTTGCCCTCTTATTGTTTCGATAATGGTTGGAATGGTAAAGGCAAATGCAAGGCGTTGGTAGAATTGTGTCTTTTCACACTCCAACAGTTCCGATGCTTTCTTACCCAAACTTTGGGGAGTTCTACCACGTACAATATGTGAAACTCTGATGTCCGGCTCGTTCACCCTTTCACCTGCATAGAATGAGCAAGCCGCATCGTGCACACATGAAATAAAGTCTTGGTGTGCGATAGTCAATTCTTGGTTAGCCCAAGTTGGAACAACGCATTTGTTTGTAAGCTCGTCCATAGTGATTGCATCGGTGTTGGCTTCCAAAAAGTTCACGCTCGGCTGTACGGTTGGTTCGTCTTGGATAATGGCAGCTTCTTCCGCATACTCGCCTAAGTTAAATTTCGATTGGTTCTGTGCCATGATAGGCATAATTTGTAATGCTTCCATAATGAATTTGAATTAAATGATTATTGATTGAATGTATTTAACAAGAACAAACCCTAAACACAAGTGAATTTCTTCGCTTGCATCTAAGGCTCGTTCTATGTCTTTCCCTAAATATTCTTTTAAAAGAAATTCGGAGCATTAGTAAATTATAGCTCGGCTACGGGAATAGAATTGTGAACATATACGCTGCTGACAAAAGACATTCTTTTTCATGGATGATGTGAGGTAATAGTATCATCGTGAAGTAAAGAATGCTTTTTTCTTCCATAGCCATGAGGGGGCATAAAAAGGCGGTGTACCTCCGTTTTTATCATCCGGCACAGCATGGGGGAGTGAATTGCGACATGGAGATATGTTCAAATAAAAAAAGAGTCCTCACTTTCATTAGCAAAGACTCTTCGTTTATGAATGATTTGATAAAGCTAAATATTAATGATAGAGTACCTTTTTAAAACAGACCCTATAAAACTAACTTTCATCAAAAAAAGTACTATCCTATATCAATGGTTCTAATATTCTGATAGCTTTCTGATTTCCGATTTTACACTCTTGAATTTTGAAGAAATCTTTTATAGTCATGGCTGTAATCGCATTTTTAGGCGCAGTCTTAACCAATGCGTATAAACGCTTTAATTCTGTTTTAATATATTCACGAGTATATTTCTCGCCAATCTTAAAGGAGTTTTTAAGGAGTTGAACAAACTCTACTCCGCTTGTTTTTTCTCTATAGTTTTTCATAATCATGGCTTCTTTGATTTTTTTGAATGAATAATTGTTTACTTCAATAACTTCTTTGCCTACCGTATCGTAAGCATCGATAATAAAAGCATCAACTTGTCTGATGTCACTGATAAACGATTGTGCCAATGGAGAGTCTCTGTCATCCTTCAACGATTCCAGTAATTCAACGATACGCTTTCGGCTTTCTTTGATAGAACTGCTCTTATCCATGAGGCTCAACCTTTCCTTATCGCCCAATTTGTAAAACAGAGGTTGGGTCAGCTTCGGTAAGAATAGGCTACTTTTCTTGTATCGGTTCACTACTGAATCAATATTGTTGTAGGCAGACTTAACCAATGCTTCATCAACAAAATTGTCAATTGCGAAATAGTTGGTCTTACCGTCTTTTAGCATCCGGTTATATGGCAGTATATCCAATGCAGCCTTATAAGCATTTCGGCTTTCCGAAGATGTTGCACATTCATAGAGATTTTTAATCGTCTTGTAAGCATCCCTGCAACCTTTAAGATATTCCTTGATACCTGCTTGGGTGCGTATCGGATAGTTCTCATTGGTATTGACAACATGAATAGCCAAAGAAGTACCATTTCTGAATCGTCCTATTGCTTGTACCGCATCAGTACATGGGTCAATGATTGTGTATTCTGCAAAATACGGTTCAGTGACAAATACTATATCGGGTTGTTCATCCAATTCAATATCTACAGCAGTATAGTTTCTGCTGGTAAACCACATATAAGGCATTTTATGCTTAATGTTCCAGTATTCATAAGCTCGTTTAAATCCTTTCTTTTTCAACTTCTCAACACTTTTCTCTGCACAGAATACTGCGGACTCATTTTCAACTCCCAATTTACTCATCAACTGGTGTATCATATCAACGCTGTTGGCAAAGAAACAAATACTGCGTGGTTGCTTTTGTTGTGCTTTTATCTGCGGTAGAATTTCTTTCAATGCTTCCAAGACATTGTTGGTCTGCACAATGCTGATAGGGCGTCTATATTTAAAAGTGGGTCGGATGTCTACTATTTTGAAACCTTGACTTTCAAAACGTGGGTCACTCGGTAATATGGGAGTGGCTGAAACAAATGCCTTTTCTCTGAATTTGAAAAAATCATCCATAGGAAGAATTATATCAGCTCTGTAATCAACATCTTTTATCAGCTTGTCGCATTCATCGGATAGGAAGAAGCATATATTATATATGTCAAGTTCCAGTTCCTCGAAAGCACGTTTGATTTTAGCAAATCCTTCGGGAGTGCTTATCAACTTGATAAACTTTCCTGCGGCTAATGTCTTTTCAATATAATCAATGATTTCTTCTGTTGTCACCCCTTGCTTGACACCGAACAGATTATCATTCTTATGCTTTGGGTCTCTGCATTTGCCAATGATAGGCGGTACATTGGGAACAGAAATAATGGAATGTCGCTTAGCCTTTATTTCAGAATAAGTTGCACCCAATCCGGTTAATGTCTTACAAAGGATAGTATTTGTTTCTATCTGTGGCAGGACTTCTGTCAAGTACTGGATTTTACCAGCTATTTTGTTTATAGTTATAAATTTCTTTTTCATTTGTGTGGATTTAAAAAGGAGAGAGGAAATTTGCACTTCCTCTGCTCCGTTTAGATTTAACGAATTAGTCCTTTCTCTTGCAAGTATGAAACAATGTCCTCGTCTCGATTTACAAAGAAGAAGATGTTACCGAATTTGAAGTTGGCTACTGCTGTTAGCTGCCCTCTACGGTCTCTGAACTCGGGTGTAAACTGAATGTTTACAGCCTTACTTTCCACAAACAGTTTGAGCATATTCTTTCGATACTCGTTACCGTTAGTTTGGTCTGATTTCTGAACTTCTGACGGTTCTACGCCAAAGTCCTCACTCTTGCCAGTAGAAAGGTATGTCATAAGCCAGTTTGCAGATTCATCGTTCAACTGATACGCGAAGCGTTTCACGTATGTGCTTTCGACCTTTATCACTTCGTAGCCGTCCTCGTCAATGTCGAAGAAGATGTTCAATCTGTCAAAACGTGACATCATGGACTTCAATTCTTCATGCGCAGCCACATTGTTATATGGTTCGCGATTACTTGAAACGACACTTTCAAAGTTGAAGGTAATCATTTGTCACCTCCTTCCTCTGGATATGGAATATCGGGGTAGATGCTCCAGCCAATTCTTTTGAATTGCCAAGCAGGAAAGTCATCATCTTCACATGAGAAAAATTGATTCTCATTCAAATCCCAAGATTTCCATACCCTGCATTTAAGTCTTTCTCTGATTTCGGGAAGTGCAGCATCCACACGTTCCACATCAAAACCTCTTGTGGTGGTTTCATGCCTTTTATCCGGGAATCTTTTCCTCATGGTACATGCCGCTATCATGAAACGCCATTTTCCGTTTATGAACTCTTGCAATAAGTCTTCATCCCGTTTGGGTTGTGAAGGGAATAAAGGCACGTGTACAAAACCTTCCGCATCTTGTTTTATTATGGGGAAGCCTAATCGCTCTATAATATCAAGCCTTTCGTCTTCACTTTTTACAAGTTCGGGAAGCCACTTCAAATCTTCCAAGGGATTTTTGGGCATGGAAAGCTGTATTTTTCCTTCGGGCATTATGCCTTTCTTTGCCCCATTGTTTTTCCAAAAAGGATAATAG
>DYCT01000140.1:3237-5760 GCA_019417975.1 Bacteroides sp. | reverse complement strand
ATATTTATATTCTTTCATTGTCTTATCTTTAAATAATGATGATTATTACTATTATTTTTTATGCGGAGTTTCACGCAACATATAGATTTTTGAACTCCAAGGAGAATAGGTACGTTTTACCTTATTAATGGTAAGTACGGTGTTCTCCACATCATGAATATCATTTTGAAACTCGTGCATAGCCATTGCGATAGCAGCAAATACTTCACCCGGAGCTTCACCCAATTTCTTTTCTTTCGCCTCTTTCTTATCGGTAATACCTTTCGACTTCATGGCATTACGTTTGCTGAGACTTACAGAAGCCTTACCAACAAGTTTGAATGCGACAAAAAGCAGCAACAAGCCAAAGAACACAACACTCATAGCAGAGATAGCCATACCAATACCGATACGGTCGTGCTCGGCAAACTTCTCTTGCTTGATATTTGAGTCGAGAGTCTTGTTGTTTGTACTCGGAGTTACATATTTTTCACCGCTACCGTCTTTTACTTCCCATTCTACAGAAGCATCACTTTTACGAGCATACGACTGATTGGCAGCCAACGTACCAGCAGGGATAACAACAGCATCCAAGAACTTGTCACCCGAGTCGTAAAGCCCAACCCAATTGGAACTGGTTGAATCGAGTACAAAATTGGTGTGGAACGTACCTCTACGTGGTTCACCATCAGCCCAGAACAAAGAGTGCTGGCGAGGTTTAACTTGAGTAAGGACGTCACCTTTAGGGATAAAATAAGAAATCGTATCCCCCGGAGTACTGCTGACCTTGAGGCGATAGCCTGCAATATCAACAGTTCCGTATGTACGGTTAAATACTTCAATCCATGCACTGCGGATACCATAATCGTCTTGGAAGTTGTTCTCGTTAAGTATCAATACTTCGTTAATCAACACTTTCGACTGGGTATTCGTTTCCCCACATGAAGTAAGGGAAAGCGCCAATATCAACAGGCCAGAAAGAAATATTCCTAAATTTTTCTTCATAATAGTCTCTTTTAATTTATTCGACATGCATTACAATGGAATATTACCATGCTTCTTGGCCGGGTTGGTCAATTTCTTAGTCTGCAACTGCTGCAAAGCACGAATGATGCGGAAACGCGTGTTACGCGGTTCGATTACATCATCAATATAGCCATACTTAGCTGCATTATACGGATTTGCAAACAACTTAGTATATTCTGCTTCTTTTTCAGCCATGAATGCTTTCGGATCAGTTGCTTCTTTGGCTTCTTTAGCATACAATACTTCTACGGCACCTGCACCACCCATTACAGCGATTTCTGCTGTAGGCCATGCATAGTTCATATCACCACGAAGCTGTTTACAGCTCATCACGATATGTGAACCACCATACGATTTACGCAATGTAACTGTTACCTTAGGTACAGTAGCCTCACCATAAGCATACAGCAATTTAGCACCATGCAAGATAACACCATTGTATTCCTGACCTGTTCCCGGCAAGAATCCCGGAACATCGACCAACGAAACAATAGGAATATTGAAAGCATCGCAGAAACGAACAAAACGTCCACCCTTACGAGATGCATTGCAGTCAAGCACACCTGCCAAATACTTCGGCTGGTTGGCAACAATACCTACAGACTGACCATTGAAGCGAGCAAAACCGATGATGATGTTCTTTGCATAGTCTCTCTGTACTTCCAAGAATTCACCATTATCCACAATTGCACCAATCACCTCATACATATCGTATGGTTTGTTGGGGCTATCCGGAATAATTTCGTTCAAAGAATCTTCCAAACGGTCAATCGGGTCATTGCATTCTACCAGCGGAGCTTCTTCCAAATTATTCTGTGGAATATAGCTGAGGAGCTTACGGATAAGACCCAAGCCTTCTTCTTCTGTTTTTGCGGTAAAATGAGTTACACCCGATTTTGTAGAATGAACACTTGCACCGCCCAAATTTTCCTGAGTTACATCTTCACCGGTAACAGTCTTTACTACTTTCGGACCGGTAAGGAACATGTAAGAAGTACCTTCCATCATCAAGGTGAAGTCGGTAAGAGCCGGAGAATAAACAGCACCACCAGCGCAAGGACCAAAAATACCGGAAATCTGAGGAATCACACCCGAAGCCAAGATATTACGCTGGAAGATTTCAGCATATCCTGCCAAAGCATTGATACCTTCCTGAATACGAGCACCACCCGAGTCATTGATACCAATAACAGGAGCACCCATCTTCATAGCCATATCCATTACCTTACAGATTTTCAATGCCATTGTTTCAGACAAAGAACCTCCGAATACTGTAAAGTCTTGTGCAAACACATAGACCAAACGACCTTCGATTGTACCATAACCGGTAACAACACCGTCACCCAAAAATGATTTCTTTTCTTGGCCGAAATTGGTACATCTATGTTTTACAAACATATCTAGTTCTTCAAAACTACCCTCATCCAATAACATGGCGATGCGCTCGCGAGCTGTAAATTTGCCTTTAGCGTGCTGCTTTTCGATAGCTTTTTCGCCACCACCCAAACGAGCCTGAAT
>DYCT01000140.1:0-3227 GCA_019417975.1 Bacteroides sp. | reverse complement strand
CTTTTACTTTTTCAAGTTGGTTACTCATGAATTTATGATTTTTGTATGTTATTTAATCGTTCCGATTTTATTTCTCGCAAAGTTCGGTCAATACTCCTAAGGTTGACTTTGGGTGAAGGAAAGCAATGTGAAGTCCTTCTGCACCTTTACGAGGAGCCTTGTCAATTAAGCGAATACCTTTTTCTTCTGCCTCAGCCAAAGCATTAGCAACACCGTCTTCTATTGCAAAAGCCACATGATGCACACCTGCGCCCTTGTTCTCTATAAATTTAGCAATGGTGCTTTCCGGGCTAGTCGGCTCAAGCAATTCGATTTTTGTATCCCCTACTTTCAGAAAAGCTGTTTTAACTTTCTGATCTTCTACTACTTCAATGTTATAACATTTAAGACCTAATACATTTTCATAGTAAGGCAATGCTTCTTCGATGCTCTTTACTGCGATACCGAGATGCTCGATGTGTGAGATTTTCATGATTCAACGTTTTAAGTTAATTATAGGTTTAATGGTTCTTTTTCCATTGTACAAAGAAAAACATTTTAATGTAATTAGGGAAATATTTCTCAAAATAATTTTGTGAAAATACCATTATTTATCTTTAGAGACCGACTCAGACTATACATTTGTCAAACTAGCCTCCCCTATCTTATCCGAAACAAAGATCGAATTAGAACTCTACTAAGATACGAGCATTAATTTGTCTGGATGTTAAATAATTAGGAACTGCATATTGTTGATTATACACATCTGTTACCCAATAGTAAGAGTTGACATTGTTGATGCTAAACAGATTGAAAACATCCAACCCTAACCAGATATTGCGGAAATAACGGTTCACACGCCCTCTACTTGTTTTCTCTTCATTATTTACCAATCGATAAGACATACCTATATCTACACGCTTATAAGAAGGAGTGCGAAATACGGCTTCTTCTCTACCGCTATGAGGAGGCCCAAAAGGCAAGCCATCGGCAAAGGTTGCTTTCAAGCTCATCTTCCAACGGTCGTTGCGAGTAAAATAGTCGGTAAAATAAAACGATACACTGTAACGCTGGTCGGTAGGACGCGGCACCCACTGTCCGTTTATCTTCTCTTTGGTTTGCATCAAGCTAAAGCTAAGCCAAGAGTCGGTACCCGGCACAAACTCGCCAAACAGTTTCATATCGATTCCAGCTGCATATCCGCTCGAAAGGTTTCGTCCATAATAGCTAATACGGACATTATCTACATTATAGGGTACCAAATTCTTCAATATTTTATAGTAGATCTCGGTTGTAAACTTGAAAGGACGATTCACAGCTCTAAACTTATAATCTCCTGCCAACACAAAATGTACCGAACGTTGCGACTTTATCTTTTTATTAAGTTGTACGATTGCATTTCGATCTATCGTAGTGGTATCTCTAAACTCTTTATAGAAAGGAGCTTGATAATATAGTCCTGTAGCCAAACGAAATGTAAAATCGTCATTAAACTTCGGTATCAGGGCAACTGACACACGTGGACTGAATATAAATTCTTTATTCCAATCCCAATAGCTTCCACGAATACCGCCATTCAGTGTCACCAAACCTAAATTAGAAGAGAACTTATAGGTATCCTGTACATAAAAAGAATATCGTTTGCTACTTATCTGGTTGTGAGAAGACAAGTTGTAAATCAGATTCACCGAGTTGGAATTATTATTGGGCAATGAATACCCAGCCGAATCACGCATCTCCCATTCCCGCAGACGTTCTTTAATCTTCTCGGTTTTCAATTCAATCCCCCACTTGAGGCGATGACGCTTCAAGTTATTATTTCCGTTTATGGCATAGCTCTGAACATTGGCATTTAAATAGTTACGTGCATGTTCCATATATGTACCTATTCCTAAAGTCTGATCTTCGCTTGGTTTCCCATCCTCACCGGTCTCATCCAATGCATTCAGCCAATACTGTCCGGTTATATCGTATGTTTCTTCTTCTTTTGTCTTAAAGGCAGATATCTGCAATGTCACATCATTATTCTTGTTAAACCGATGCGTTAAGTTGAACGAGCCGAAATAAGTACGAAACAAATCGCGCTCTTGCCCATCAAAATATACCTTAAACTCTTTTACGGCTTCCAATGTACCAAATTTAGTAGTTCGATCTTCCGGCTTAAAATTATAATGGTTTTGCGATATATTCCCGATAAAGCCCAACTCCCATCGCTTAGAAGGCGAATAGGTCAGATAGGTTTGATAGTCAATGAAGTTAGGGTCGTACTCACCTTTCGTTTCCAAACTTCCCAAAAGGTAGCGACTTGTCTTATAGCGCACGCCATTGGTCATCGAAAAAAGTTTGGTTGAAAAGCCCACATACGCACTTCCTCCCAACAAGCTGACCGAAGCACTCCCTTCAAGACGTTTCGGCTTCTTATAGGTAATATCCAATACCGAAGCCATCTTGTCTCCGTATTTTGCCTCATATCCTCCGGCCGAGAAACCGATATCCTCTACCATATCCGGATTAATAAAGCTCAAGCCTTCCTGCTGCCCGGAACGAATCAACAAGGGTCGATACACCTCCACTCCATTGACATATACAATATTTTCATCGAAACTTCCTCCCCGCACATTGTATTGTGAACTCAATTCGTTATTTGAACTCACTCCGGCTTGTGTTGCAATAAACGACTCAATGCTGCCACCGGACGCATCGGGCAGCAAACGGGTATCTTTCAATTCCAAATGGGTTGTAGAATTTGTCTGGCGTCGACTTTCTGTAATGGTCACTTCGCCCAACTCATAGTCCGAATTGGGCAACATAACATTCAATGCTACTTTCCCACGTGGATTATGCAGCACTCGCTTGCGCGTCTGATACCCCAACATCGAAAAGACAATGGTCACTGTATCGCGACTGCTTACTGTCAACGAATATTTCCCTTGCAAGTCGCTGACTGTTCCCACCAATTGTCCTTCTACATGGATGTTAACAATTTCAAGCGGACTTCCATCCTCATCAGTCACCAATCCCGACACCACGGCCTTGTTTTGTGCAAACACTGTCATTACACTTATTATAAATAAAAATGCTAATAGCACACGGATTTTAATCATCTGTTTTCTATCTATGATACCCTACTATAACGAGAAAAAGAGGTTATACGTATACTTTTTCCAATAATTTATTCCAAATTCTCCATTTCAATCGAAACCAACGCCTTGTATTGCTCTGCTTTCCACCGAAGCGCATAATAAAAT
>DYCT01000014.1:6164-14352 GCA_019417975.1 Bacteroides sp. | reverse complement strand
TCGCCAAGTATCCTAAGATACTTTGAAAACGCACCTATAGTTCTTCCTGATTTTTCCCGATTTTCTCCCCGCTTTTTGCTAATAAAAGGGAGTGAAAAATGGCTGGTATTTGTGTATATGCTTGTATAATAGATTGTTGCGAAAATTAAATTCGTGAATTTGAAAATTAAAGCTGTTTTGTTTGTAAATATGCGATTCTCGCGCTGCATGAATATACATTTTTGTACATTTTGACAATTTGCTATTTCCCGGATTTATACCGATTCGGTTCGATAGCCGAAAACAGAAGGCGGAGGGCGTTTATCGCTCAGATTGGTTTTGAAAACCAATGTGGGTTTTGTGAATGTCAATGTTCTGTTTTATCTTTGCGTTATGATGTTGGAAACAATTAAAAAATATATTGAGCAGGAGCAAATTTTGCAGTCGGAGACGCAGATATTGGTTGCGATAAGCGGTGGTGCCGATTCGGTGGCTTTGCTTTGTGCACTGCACTGTTTGGGATATGCTTGCAAGGGTGCTCATTGCAATTTTCAGTTGAGAGGAGCGGAGTCCGAACGCGATGAGGCTTTTGTGAGGGCTTTGTGTGAAAAGCTGGACGTCCCACTTTATGTGACTCGTTTTGATACATTGGAGTATGCAGCGGAGAAGAAAATTTCGGTGGAGATGGCGGCTCGTGAGCTGCGTTATAACTGGTTTGAACAGTTGCGTAAGCAGGTCGGAGCCGAAGTCATAGCTGTAGCCCATCATAAAGACGACAGTATAGAGACTTTCTTTATCAATCTGTTGCGTGGAACGGGTATTAACGGACTGTGTGGCATCCGTCCGGTGCGTGGTAACATCGTACGTCCGCTACTTTGTGTGGGACGTGAGGAGATTCTTGGTTATTTAAAACACATCGGGCAGGACTATGTAACGGACAGCACAAATCTGGAAGAAGAATATGTTCGCAACAAAATTCGGCTGAGTGTACTCCCGGCTTTGGAGCGGATTCAGCCTCAGGCTCGGCAAAATATAATCGCTACGGAATGCTTTTTGCGTAGTGTGGCCGATTATTATCAGCAGGCCATCGCTGAAGAGGTGTCGGAAGTACAGAGCGAGGGGGGTATAGATATACCTCGGTTGCTGCTGACTCGCAATCCGGAGTTGGTCTTGTATGAAATATTATCGCCTTTGGGTTTTAATGGAAGTCAGGTGCATGATGTTTTTCGGGTTCTTCAAGGACAGACCGGTAAGGAGTTTCATGCCGGTCAGTATCGGTTGGTGAAGGATAGAACGAACCTGCTGATACAACCCATTGGAAAAGGAACGCTTGCGATGGATGAGTTGCAACTCAAAACAGGAGAAAACATATTGCCGGATGGGAACAGACTGGTGTTGCGAAAAGTGGAGCAAGCACAGGGTTATGCTGTGAAACGGGAAAAGATTTTTGCATGTATAGATGCCGATAAAGTGAAGGAACCGTTGATAGTACGGCATCCGCTTCAAGGAGATTGGTTTATTCCTTTTGGTATGAAAGGGAAGAAGCTGTTGAGCGATTTCCTTACCAACTTGAAGTATTCTCGCATTCGGAAAGAACAAGTCTGGCTGGTGTGTAGCGGTAGTCAGATAGTGTGGGTTGTAGGAGAGCGTCCGGACAATCGCTTCTGTTTAACTCCCGCAACTCAGAGTCTATGGGAAATAGAACTGAAGTTGCCGGAGACTTTTGTATAAATTGTTATTAGCAAAAGAATTGCCGATAATCATCGGCAATTCTTTTGAATAAGTCCGTCTACAGCAGTGTCATTCAATGCTTTTGCTTTGTTGAAGTTTTCACATGCCTTATCTTTATGTCCTTGTTGCATTTGGCAAAAACCAATCAGACGATAGCAAGCTGCAAACTGTGGGTCTATCTGCAAGGCTTTGTTCAAGCATTCGATGGCTTGGTCGTAGCGGGCAATGCGTAAGAGGACTGCACCTTTTTCTGCTAAGTAGGTCACGTCGTTGGGAGTGATAGCCAAGGCAGACTCAATATCTTCCAAAGCACGTTTAAAGTTCTTTGATTTGTAATTGGCTTGTTCGCGCAGGTAGTAGAACAGGTCGTTTACATTTCCATCAGTACATTCCGAATAAGCATCGTAGCTTTGCACTGCTTCTGCGAAGCGTCCTTGTGCCTCTTTTAGCTGGGCGCATTCCAATATATAAGGAGCGATATTTTGCGGATATGGCTTTCCGTAGAGATTGATGGCGCTGTCCATTAAAGCAATGACTTCATTGATATCTACTTTTTGTTGTTGTTTTGCTTTCGCGGCTTTGTACAGACTTTCGGGCGAAACCATCTTGGTGTGGTTTACATCCTCGTAGCATTCCAGTGCCTTGGCATATGTTTGCATGGAAAAATAGATGTCTCCTCTTAGTAGCTGGTAGAGTGGAAGTTTTTGTATTGCCAAGGCTTTTCCGGCTTCTTCCAATGCTTTGTCGTACCCCCAATCTTTGTATTTGACCGGTGTTTGGGCATTTGCATTTGTAAAGATGAGTTTTGCCTTGTTGTAGTACACGTCGTCTTTCTTGCTTGTCAGGCTTAGTGCTTTGTCGAGGTCGGCATCTGCTAAACTGAAGTGAGCTTGGTCCGGATAATTATATACATAGTGGCTGGCGCGTCGGATATAACCTTCGCTACTCTTTGGATATTGGTCAATAAATGTATTGATGCGTTCCAAATAAGCATCTTTATCGAGGAGCGATGTTTCCATCATCAGGCAGACCAGAGCTTGCTCTTCGGTAGGTGGCAGTGCTTTTCGGATGCCGATGGGCTTGTAGACAGACGAATTGGCCGTAAGTGCGTTGATGTTTAGGCTTGCGGCAAATGCTGCATCTATCGCATAGCTTTCGTCGGCTTGCTTGGTACCGTCATGTTGGATGAGTGCGAAGACTTCTCCTGCCTCATTGACAACCGGACAACTGACATTCTTGGCACTGAATGGGATATCCAATGTGTAATAGTTGTATCCGCCTGGCAATGAAGCCGTTTCTTTGACATGACCGGTAGTACAATTGCGCTCCTTCTTGGTAGAGTAAGGAAGAACGTAGATGGTGGCACCTTGTGTCGGTGTTGGGCTTGCAACAGGTAGATAGTAAGGTGCTTTTTTATTTACTTGTACGTGAAATTTTACGATGTCGTACATATCGTCTGCGCCAAGGATGTACTTCACGTTCAATTTTTCTCCTTCGCTGGTGATGACAACTGCTTTATCGGCACCTTTGAATAAGGAATAGTCTGAAATAGCAATTCCGTCTTCGCTGATAAAGAATCCGTTGCCTGTATTCAGCATTTTGTCTGCTTTGTCGTAGGTAATAATCGAGAATACCGACTCTTTGGCTTTGCCTATCCACTTCGGGGACTCTTTCTGGGCAATTGACCATTGCGAACAAAGGAGCAAGGCAAAAAATAAAAGTGTTTTCATACGTTGCAATTTTAGTTGTTCAAGTTTCGCTGTTTTACAGCTTCATAAATAAGGATGCCCGCAGCTACACTGACATTGAGCGACTCGATGCTACCCAAGAGTGGAATCTTTACCCATTCATCGCAGAGGGATAAATGTTCGTAAGCTACACCGGTATCCTCGGCTCCCATGATGATGCATACCGGGTCTTTGTAATTGGCTTTGGTGTAGTCGTAGTCGCCTTTTTCTGTAGCAGCAATGATTTTGAATCCACTGTCTTTGAGGTACTTGATGGTCTGTGTGAGACTTTGCTCTCTACATACGGGCAGTGTGTGTAAAGCTCCGGCAGATGTCTTTACTGCATCGGCATTTACACTGACACTTCCTTTTGACGGTATGATGATGGCATCGACACCGGCACATTCGCAGGTACGGGCTATGGCTCCGAAGTTGCGTACATCGGTGATGCCATCAAGCATGACAAAGAATGGTGTTCTACCTTCTTCGAAAAGGGTAGGTACCAAATCTTCTGTCTTCTGGTAGGTAATGGCTGAGATGAAAGCGACAACTCCTTGGTGATTCTTTTTGGTGATGCGGTTGATGCGTTCTACTGGTACACGCTGCACAGGGATGAATAATCCTTTTAATGCAGTGAAGAGTTCTTTTGACAAGTCGCTTTGAATATCTTTTTTTACCAGAATCTTATCAATCTCTTTACCGGCTTGAATGGCTTCGATGACGGCGCGAACGCCAAATATCATTTCACTTTTCTCCATAAATGTTGTTAGGTGTATTTATTGTTTCAATAATTCTTTTGCATTGTTGATGGCGGCATCGGTCAGAATCGCTCCGCTCAGCATATGTGCTATTTCATCAACTCGTTCTTCTTCTGAAAGCAAACGGATGTTGCTTTGTGTCTCTGTTTCGCTATCTTGTTTGAATACCTTATAATGCACTTTACCTTTGGCCGCAATTTGTGGCAGGTGGGTAATGCTGATTACTTGCATGTGAGTGCCCATCTCTTGCATGATAGTTCCCATCTTATCGGCTATTTCGCCAGATACTCCGGTGTCTATCTCATCGAACAAGATGGTTGGCAGATGTGTTTTACCGCTAATCATTGCTTTGAGCGAAAGCATGACGCGTGCAATCTCTCCGCCCGAAGCAATAGAGGTGACAGGTTGTAACTGTCCGTTCTTATTGGCTGAGAAGAGGAAAGTAACATTGTCTGCTCCGGTGTCGTCCGGCTCTTTTCGTGGAGTGAGCTCTACGGTGAATTGTACATTCGGCATACCCAAAGGTATGAGCCGTGGACGCATTTCCTGTTCTATCATCTGGGCTGACTGCCGACGCTTGGCTGTAAGGATAGCTGCTTTTTCCAATACATCTTGATATTCAGCTTTCTGTCTTTCTTCGAGCAGAAGGATTTGGTCGTCTGCCGAGGTAATGGTTTGCAATCGCTGGCGGAAGTTATCAGTGATTGTTACAAGTTCGGCTGTCGTCTGTACATGATGCTTTTGTTCCAGCGAATAGATTAGATTCAGACGTTCGTTGACAAAGTCAAGTCTGCTGGGGTTGAACTCTACGTTCTCTTCCTGTTTGTTGGCTTCTTGCGACAAGTCTTTTAAATCGATATAGCAACTTTCCAGTCGGTCTGCCAATTCTTGAGCCGGTTGGTATACAGCTTGCAGGTTGTGCAAGGTGTTTAAACTGCTTTTAAGTTGCGGCAATATGCCGGTCTCGTCTCCATCGATAAGTTGTTTTACTTCGTATAGTCCCGATTTGATTTCTTCAGCATGACTGAGGAGTTCCGACTCCTGTTCCAACTCTTCTTGCTCGTCTACACTGAGGTTTGCTTCTTCCAATTGTTCCAGTTGGAAGCGGATATAATCTTCGTCGGCCTTGTTGCGTTCCATCTCTTCGCGTAGGGCGTTGAGCTGTTTACAAGTGTTTTTATATTGATTGTAGCTTTCTTGGTATGCAGTTAGCTCGTCATTGTTGTGTACAAGCAGGTCGAGGATATTCAGTTGGAATCCTTCATGACTCAACAGCAGGTTCTGATGTTGAGAGTGTATATCAATGAGCTGCTCTCCCAACTCTTTCATGGTGGCAAGTGACACAGGAGAGTCGTTAATGAAAGCACGCGATTTGCCTGAAGCTTGCAACTCACGTCGCATGATACATTCATTGGGGTCGTATTCCAAGTCGTGTGCTTTGAAAAAGGGCTCCATCTGATATTGTGAGATGTCGAGTTGTGCTTCGATGGTGCATTTGTTGCAACCATTTTTGATAGCTTTGGTATCTGCTCGTTGTCCCAACAAGAGTCCGATGGCACCGAGGATGATTGATTTTCCTGCACCTGTTTCGCCCGTGATTACAGAAAATCCCTTTTCGAAAGAAATATCAAGTTTTTCAATAAGGGCATAATTTTGTATATGTATAGATTGAAGCATAAGCTGTTAAGGTTGAGCTGATTTTATCTTGTCCCATGCCGTCGATTGCGACGGACTGATATCCATCAGGATTTCATATACACCGTCACGTTCACTCTGAGTCCCTTTGGAATAGATATTTACCAATTCGTCTTTTTTTGTATCTATGAAAATCTGAGGCAATGAAGACATGGCTTTGTTCTCTTTGGCTTGTTTAAGCAGATTTAGCGATTCTGTGATTTTAGCACGTCCGCGGTCGGCATTCTGAGCCATCTCGTCAAGACCGGTTCGGTGATAATCATACATCATTTGTCGCAAAGGTTTCATACTGCCATCCATATAGTCACTGATAAGGGCATGTCGATTTCGGGAGTCATCGAAAGCTTTCCAACCGGTTTCTCCTAAAGTCTGTGCAGAGCTTACAATATTTTCTACGATATGCAAAATATCTGTACCCCCCATAGGAGCCATGGAATCCATGTCGAGACCGATGATGAGGTAGATATAGTAGGCAATGACCGCCGTCAGGTTATTATCAATTATATTGTCTTTGAATTCCAAAGGGTCAAACTCCAGATAATTGAAATTGAAGTTTGCATCTTTGAAGTTGAACAATACGGTGTTGTAGCTGGCATTGTATACAGGGCGGTTGCTTTGCACAATGAGTTCGCATTCGAAAGCACCATCGTCACTGTATTTTTTTACGGTAATGTTCATCGAACAGTTGATACGTTCGTTGGGCGAATATTGTGCTGATGTCCATTTACGGTCATTGATAAACTCTTTCAAGGCATTTTCTAAGGTCGTAAACACTTGTGTATTGGTTCCTTGGATTTGGGAGTGGTTGATACTGACTTTGCAGTTCAACTCCTGTGCAGCACTATAGAAAGGTGTCAGTAGAAAAATACAGAGTAATATGGCAAAGAAACGCTTCATCGGATAATGCTTGTTAGTTGGTCAATAATGTCTTTGGCTACCAGTTCCTTTGACTTTAACGGATATTCTGTTTGCTTTATTTTATCAATAATGGTGATTTTATTGGTATCGTAGCGAAATCCTGCTCCCTTGTCATTGAGTGAGTTTAGTACGATAAAATCAAAATTCTTACGTTGCAGTTTGTCTTGGGCATTTTGTTTTTCATCATTGGTCTCAAGAGCAAATCCTACCAGTATCTGGCCTTCTTTTTTCAGCTTGCCCAGATTGGCTGCTATGTCTTCGGTAGGGCGTAGCTTGATGATTAGTTCATCTCCTTTTCGCTTTATCTTTTTGTCAGCTACTATCTCAGGAGTGAAATCGGCCACTGCTGCACAGAGAATACCCGCATCGGCTTGCGGATAATAGTGCATAGCTGTTTGAAACATCTGATGGGCAGACTCTACATCAATGCGTTGGATGAGAGGATGTGTAGTCTTCAGTTGGGTAGGACCGGATATGAGAATAACTTCTGCACCTCGACGGGCACATTCCTCTGCCAAAGCGAATCCCATTTTACCGGAAGAGTAGTTGCCGATAAAGCGAACCGGGTCTATCTTTTCATAGGTCGGTCCTGCAGTGATTATAATTTTTTTTTTTGAAAGGGTGTTCTGTTGTTCGAAGAATGTGTACAGTTCTGTTACAATCTGTTCAGGTTCTTCCATTCTGCCTTTACCTACCAAGTGACTGGCCAATTCGCCCTCACCCGGTTCAATGATATGGTTCCCATACGAACGCAGTGTATCCAAGTTGCGTTGGGTAGATGGGTGAGCATACATGTCTAAATCCATGGCAGGGGCTATGAATACAGGTGCTTTCATTGACAGATAAGTGGTGATAAGCATATTGTCGGCTATACCGTGTGCCATTTTCCCGATAGTGGAGGCTGTGGCAGGAGCTATAAGCATTGCGTCAGCCCATAAACCCAAGTCGACATGGCTGTTCCATGTCCCATCGCGTTGAGCAAAGAATTCGCTGATGACAGGTTTGCTGGTTAGTGCAGACAAGGTGATAGGAGTGATGAATTCCTTTCCTGCAGGGGTAATGACGATTTGCACTTCTGCACCTTGCTTGATGAGTAGGCGGGTAAGTATTGCTGCTTTGTAGGCAGCGATACTTCCCGTAATGCCCAAAACTATCTTTTTCCCTTGTAATGACATGGCTTTATAGAAAGTTGTTTATTTATCGGTTAAAGCGCGAAGCTTGATTTTAGTTAATACATTCTTCGTGTTTAGGGTAAAATCTCCTTGCATCATCCAACCATAATAGCCGGGCTCTTGCAGAAGGATTTTGGCTACCGGCTGACCTTTGTATTTACCAAAGTTGAAAACCTCTACTCCGTTGTCGTCATAGACAATGCGTCCG
>DYCT01000014.1:986-6154 GCA_019417975.1 Bacteroides sp. | reverse complement strand
GTCCGGCGAAGTCTGCATTGCGATTGAAGCTGGAATATTCTGCTAAGAATGTCATATCGTTCTTTAATTCCGGATAACGGTCGAGCTGTGCTTGCAGCACTTCGTAAGTGGCACGTGTGTCTGCTTCGGCTGTATGAGCATCTTCCAGATTCTTGTTGCAGTAGAATTTGTAAGCAGCTGTTAGGGTGCGTTGTTCCATTTTATGGAAAATAACCTGTACATCAATAAACTTACGTTTACTCATATCAATGTCGATGTCGGCACGGAGGAACTCTTCTGCCAAGACGGGGATGTCAAAGCGGTTTGAGTTAAAGCCGGCCAAGTCGCATCCTTCAATGTCGTGTGCTATAATTTTAGCTACTTCTTTGAACGTAGGGCAGTCGGCCACGTCTTCATCATGAATGCCATGGACAGCTGTCGATTCTTCCGGAATGTGCATACCCGGATTGATACGCATGGTCTTGCTTTCCTCATTTCCATTCGGATATACTTTGAGGTAACAGATTTCTACGATACGATCCGAGTTTATATTGGTTCCCGTTGTCTCTAAGTCGAAGAATACAATGGGATTTTTCAGGTTTAATTTCATAATTCAATTAGTCGTTTAGCATCATTGGCATCAACAGCATCAGTATGTCTTCATTCTCTTCTTGTTCCAATGGGACGATGACTCCGGCACGTGAAGGATCGGCCAACTCGATAACCACATCGCTGGCAGCAATGTTATTAAGGATATCGATGAGGAATGTCGACTTGAAGCCGATATTCATGGGTGTATCGTTATATTGGCATACGATAGATTCTTCGGCCGAGGTAGAGAAATCAATATCTTGTGCAGAAATAATCAGTTGGTTGGTTTGCAGACGAAGTTTGATGAGACTGCTGGCTTGTGAAGAGAAGATGGATACACGACGCATAGCGCTGAGTAATTGCAGACGGTCTATTGTAATTTTATGAGGATTGTTCTGCGGTATGACAGCGTTATAGTTCGGGTAGCGTCCTTCGATAAGACGGCAAATCATGCGATAGTTGGCAAGTGTGAAGATTGCGTTGCGCTCATCAAATTCGATGATTACATTTCCTTCTTCTTTCGGAAGGATGTTCTTGATGAGGTTGGCTGGTTTCTTAGGCAGGATGAAAGCTGCTCTTTCGGTGCCATGTGTGGCCATTGTCTTGTTGCGCACAAGTTTGTGACCATCGGACGCTACCATTGTAATGTCTTCAGAGGTAATATCGAAATAGATACCATTCATTACAGGACGTAGTTCATCATCGGCAGTAGCGAAGATGGTACGGTTGATACCGTTGAGCAAGGTGCCGGCTTCAATTTCTACACGGACTGCACTTTCGCTAAGCTGAGCAGGCTGTGGAAACTCATCTGCTGTTTGACCCATCACTTTGTATTTACCGTTTTGGTATTGTACTTCTATCTCTAAGCTGTTGGTGTCAATATTGAATGAAATCGGTTGTTCAGGTATTTCTTTCAACGCATCGAGAATGGTTTTCGAAGCAATGGCAAAACTTCCGTTTGAGTCGCATTCGTTTACTTCCAAAGAAGTTACCATAGTCGTTTCATTGTCCGACGCTGTAACAGATAGAATGTTGTCGGTCAGATTGAACAAGAAGCAGTCTAATATAGGTAACGTGTTTTTTGAATTAACCACACGGCTTATGGCCTGAAGATGGCTGAAAAGAGCTGTACTCGAAACAATAAATCTCATATCGGTATTTAATTTAGTTATTATCTACATAATATATATAAAGCACAAAATTAGAAAAAAAGATTGGGCTGACCTAACAAAAATCTGATAAAAGCATGAAATAAATTAGTAAACTATCGGATAAAAGTGTATCTTCGCAACCTAAATTTAAAAGAACAGACATGGAATTTACTGGTAAGATTATAGCTGTGCTTCCGGAGAGAGGAGGTATCTCGAAAAGTGGTAATGAATGGAAAACGCAAGAGTATGTGATTGAGAATCATGATCAGTATCCGCGTAAAATGTGTTTTAATGTGTTTGGTGCTGATAAGATTGCTCAGTTCAACATTCAGTTGGGTGAAGAGTTGACAGTCTTTTTTGATATTGATTGCCGTCAGTGGAACGACCGTTGGTTTAATGACTTGCGTGCTTGGAAGGTAGAGCGTCAATCGGTAGCAGCTCAGCCAGCTGCTCCTCAGGTAGAGGCTCCTATGCCCAATACTCCTCCTGTAGACTTTTCTGCAGGAAATGCGAATGATGATTTGCCTTTTTAAAAGAGCAAAGATATAGAAAACGAAAAGGAGGTCTTAGGCCTCCTTTTTTTTATGGTTGATGTTTGTGAACAATTTAACATGAGTTCAAAAAGAGGGGTCAGCTACTATTCTTGAGGAATTAGCAAATTACGCAAACGTCAGTACTATACTCCTTGTTGCAAGAGGCGAAACTCTCTGTTTCTTTCATCGTATGTTTATGATTAATCGGTAGTGTAACGACTGTTAGAAAGTTGTTTGGTAACATTTCTATGAAAAGAAGCCCGTCCTTGATACGGTTTTTATTAATGACGGGCTATTGGCTGTTCCCTTATATTATTCCGTTTTTTTATTGTTTATTTGAACTCATCGCTGGTATAGCTTAAAGGAAGAGGACGGCAGTTGTATCCAGATGCCATAATCTCTCCATAGGCTCCAGCTGAGCGAAGAGCAATATAGTCGCCTCTGTTTACTTTGTTCAGGTCGATAGCTTTCCCGAATACATCAGACGACTCACAGATAGGACCTACTACATCATATTTCTCCATAGGCTCTTCAGAGGTTAGGTTCTCTATCTTGTGATAAGCTTGGTAGAGTGCAGGCCGGATAAGGTCGGTCATGCCGGCATCTAAAATTGCAAATTGCTTGTTTGCTCCTTGCTTTACGTAGAGCACTTTACTGATGAGGCTTCCGCATTGAGCTACAATAGAACGTCCTAACTCGAAATGGAGTGCTTGTTGGGGACGTAGCTTGAGGTGCTTGTGGAATGTGGCAAAGTATTCTGCAAAGTCTGGAATCGGCTGTCGGTTGGGGTGCTGGTAATCTATACCCAGTCCGCCTCCTACATTAATGTGGGATACGATAATCTGACGAGAATACATCTGTTGCTGGATGTCGTTGATTCGGTTGCATAACCCGATAAAGTCGGTCATGTCCAAGATTTGTGAACCAATATGGAAATGTAGTCCTAGTAAGTGTATATTCGAAAGTGTATTGCATTTCTCCAATACGGTATCTAAATCGTCCAGATTAATTCCGAATTTGTTCTCTTTCAGTCCGGTTGTAATGTTGGCGTGTGTGTGCGCTCCTACGTCGGGATTGATGCGTAGGGCAATAGAGGCTGTTTTTCCTTGTTTGGCTGCCAGCTCATCGATGATTTCTAGTTCTGGAACAGATTCTACATTGAAACAAAAGATGTTGTGTTTCAGTCCTAACTCGATTTCCCAGTCAGACTTTCCTACGCCTGCATAGACAATCTTTTGAGGAGGGATGCCGGCCTGCAGTGCTGCGCTTATTTCTCCTCCGCTTACACAGTCGGCTCCCAATCCGCTTTCTCGGATGATGGAGAGCAGTTTAGGGTTGGCATTGGCTTTGATGGCGTAGTGCACATGATAATTGTTGTATTTCAATATGGTTCGGTTAATGCATGCCAATGTATCTCGGAGCAACTGAGTGTCGTAGTAATAAAATGGAGTCCTTATTTCTTTGAATTGATTGATCGGAAATGTTCCTTTCATGATTGTATCTATATAGTGTGAATGAGGTGGATAAATGCAAAGAGTGAGTGCACCTTCCGATGCACTCACTCTTTTGTTGGTTTATGTTAGTTAAACAGCATGTTGCTGAGTGACTGCAAAGCTCGTTGCTTATCTTCTTTTCGTATTAAGAAAGAAATGTTGTAATTGCTACCTCCGAATGAAATCATTCGTACGGGTATTTCGCGCATGGCATCTAATGCTTTAGCTTCAAAACCTACATTTTCCCAATCCAAATCGCCTACCACGCAGACGATACACATACCTTCATCTACGGTAACAGTTCCATATTTTTTCAGGTCGTTCAAGATTTCTCCCAAATGTTTGGTATTGTCTATTGACAT
This sequence comes from Bacteroides sp., assembly GCA_019417975.1. Classification (GTDB taxonomy): domain Bacteria; phylum Bacteroidota; class Bacteroidia; order Bacteroidales; family Bacteroidaceae; genus DYCT01. The sequence goes on along the minus strand of DYCT01000014.1, from coordinate 2,045 downwards.
GGATACACCTACTTCTGAGGTACAAATCATATCAATGGATGTCTGGTAGCTTTCGAAGATTTCAAATACTTTGCGTAGGAATCCGTGTGCCAGCAACATGCGACTTGATTTGATTTTAATGGCTGTAATGTTGTCTTTGGCCGCCACTGCTTTGATTTTGCTTTTTTCTGTCTCGTTAGAGATGAGAGTGCCCGGAGCTGAAGGCTCCATGGTGTTCAGCAGGCGTACAGGGATGTTTGAATATTTAGCCGGTTGGATGCAGGTAGGGTGCAAAATCTTTGCACCGAAGTATGCCAGCTCGGCGGCTTCTTCGAAATGGAGTTGACGTACGGGAGCTGTTTTGTCCACAATACGTGGGTCGTTGTTGTGCAATCCATCGATGTCGGTCCATATCTGAATTTCAGAAGCCTGAATGGCAGCTCCTATCAAAGAGGCTGTATAGTCGCTTCCGCCACGCTGGAGGTTATCGATTTCTCCGTATGCATTTCGGCAAATGAATCCTTGTGTGATGTAGATATCTGCATCGGGATGTTGGTCAAGTAGCATTTGGAGTTTTTCGCGGATGTAGGTAGGGTCCGGTTCCGAATTTTTGTCTGTACGCATAAAGTCCAAGGCAGGAAGCAATACCGATTTTACTCCGCATTCCAGCAGGTAGTTATTAATCATAGCTGTAGAGATGAGCTCACCTTGCGCCAAAACTACTTTTTCTTCAAAAAGGGTGAAGAGGTCTTTGGTAAACGAACGGATGTAGTCGAAATGGGATTTGATGATTTCTTGCCCTTTCTTTTTATATTCATCTGTAGAATACAGCTGGTTGATATGTTTTCGATAGGCATCTTCGAGTTTGTTGATTATCTCATTGGCTCCTTCCGGATTTTTCTTGTAGAGATAATCGGAAATTTCTACTAAAGTATTGGTAGTCCCTGACATTGCAGAGAGTACAACAATCTTTTTCTCTCCATCGTTGATTAATTTGGCTACTTCTTTCATTCGGTCAGCAGAACCGACTGAGGTACCTCCAAACTTTAATACTTTCATCTTTCGTTATGGTAATTAATT
>DYCT01000014.1:0-976 GCA_019417975.1 Bacteroides sp. | reverse complement strand
GTTTCTATTTTGCCTAAAAATTCCACAAATATATGGATAATTATTTTATAATTGCGCTATTTAGCAAATATTTATTGAAAACCAGCAAAGAAGGCTTATCTTTTGTCTTTTTTCAATTGATATTTTTTTGTTCGATGGTATGGTTTTCGCATTGATATACTTTGCCGGGGAACTCTTCGAGCAAGTGCAGGTTGTGAGTGGTCATGATGACAGTCGAACCTTGGTGACTGATTTCTTTCAGTAGCTGTACAATTTGCCGGCCTGTTTCTATATCAAGGTTACCGGTGGGCTCGTCGGCAAGGATGATGTCGGGCGAATTGAGAATGGCACGTGCGATGACAATGCGTTGCTGTTCGCCACCCGACAGTTCGTTGGGTAGTTTATACCCTTTGTTGGCCATGCCTACTTGCGTGAGGACTTCTTGTATTCGGTTCTCGATTTTCCCTTTTTCTTTCCAGCCGGTAGCGCGAAGCACGAACTCCAAGTTGTCATAGACCGAACGGTCGGTCAGTAATTGGAAGTCTTGAAAGACGATGCCTAATTTTCTGCGCAGCTCTGGGATGTGTTTACGCTTGATGTTTTGCAAGTCGTAGCCCAGCACTTCTGCTTCGCCCGATGCGATGTCAAGTTCGCAATAGATGGTTTTTAGTAGACTGGTTTTCCCGGAACCCACTTTGCCTATCAGGTAAACAAACTCTCCTTTTTCCAATTGCATGTTTACATGTTCAAGTACGCAGAGGTCCTGCTGGTTGATGGTTACATCTTTATAATTGATGAGCATGGTATTTTTATTTTGTTGGTTGCAAATATACATTTTTAATTCGGGAAAATCAGCATTAGGCAGAAGGGAACATTTTAATAAATGGAAGTGGATTCTCTTTTAGTGTACTGTTTGAGGTGTTTTGTGGTTTTATTATGGTATACATTAGTGTCCCGTTAAAATCGGGACCAGTTAAATATTAATCAAATAACCCGG
>DYCT01000139.1 GCA_019417975.1 Bacteroides sp. | reverse complement strand
TGCAAATTCGCGATTCTCGCGCTGCATAAATATGCATTTCTGTACAATTTGACAGTTTGCTATTTATCAGTTAAACCGGTTCATCCTCATCTATCCAATCGGAAGTTGGAAGTATTTTGTTTGCTTCTTCTTGAGGAAGAGCTTCTACATTGCGTAGTTTTTGTTCGATGGCACGTGTGCGACGCCCCATCACTTCTTCCAACTGGTTGCCGGCTGTCTGTAGATTCTTTTGTACTTTTTGCAACATACCTCCGAACTTTCCAAATTCGGTTTTTACTGCACTTAAGATGGTCCATACTTCGCTCGTGCGTTTCTGGATGGCCAGTGTTCGGAATCCCATCTGTAGACTGTTGAGAATGGCACCTAAGGTGGTCGGTCCGGTTATCACTACTTTGTATTCGCGTTGTAAGGTTTCTACCAGTTGAGTGCGACGAATCACTTCAGCATAAATACTCTCGAATGGTAAGAACATAATGGCGAAATCGGTGGTGTAAGGAGGCTCGATATATTTGTCATGGATGTCGCGTGCCATCTTCTTGATGGTAGCTTCTAGTTGGCGTGACGATTGCTCAATGGCTTCCATGTCGCCGGCTTCGTAGGCATCGTAATATTGTTCGTACACATCTTTCGGGAATTTGGCATCGATAGGCAGATAGACTGTTGAACAGAAGTCGTCTTTGCCTGGCAGGCGCAAGGCAAATTCTACGAATTCAGTTCCGTTCTTTTTGGTTTTCACATTGGCTTCATACTGTTCCGGACTCATCAGTTGTTCCAAAAGGGCACCTAATTGCACTTCGCCAAAAGTGCCACGCATCTTCACATTGCTTAATACCTTCTTGAGTCCGCCTACATCTTGAGCCAGCGATTTCATTTCTCCCAATCCTTTCTGTACGTTCTCCAGTTGTGAGCGGACTATTTCGAACGACTGTCCGATGCGTTCGTTCAGTGTCTTTTGTAACTTCTCTTCCACCATCAGGCGCATATCGTCCAGTCGTTTTTCGGTCGATTTTACCAAGGCTTCTTGCGAACGTGTCATGGCTTCTATTTTTTCTTTTTGCAGTTCATGACCCATTTGCAGGTTTTGATGCAAGGTGTTTTGTATTTGTAACAGGGCATCGGAAAGCGTGCGCGATAGCTCGGTGCGGAAATTGTTTACAGTACGGTTTAGCTCTTCGCGGTTTTCTCTGAATTGTTCTCTGAGGAGCTGTTCGGTGGCAGAGGTGTCTTCTTTCTTATTGAAACGTGTGATGAATAAAATCAGTAATACGATGTTGATAACAAGTGATATAAGCAGTAAGTAAAGTTCCATTGTTGTTGTATTTAGGTTTTTCCCTTGACAAATATAGTGAAATTCCTGCGGATGGAATGTTTTTCTATTTTACTTTTGCATTAAAACAATAAGTACAGATTAAAATAGAGCGGTATGAAAACAAAGTTGCGTAAATATATGGGGATGGCTGCCTTGTTGATGGCTGTCGTGATGGGTCTTTCTTCTTGTGAAGTGGAAATTTTCGATGATAGACATCCTTCGCATGTTGCCTTGTTGGAGGAATATTTGTGTGAACCGGTATGGACTGATATCTGGGAGGAAGGGTATCATTTGTACGAACAGCGTTTTATATTCTATCGTAACGGTCAAGGCCGGGAATACTTTATGGACAATGGCAGGGAGTGTTGTTATGATTTTTATTGGAGATGGGATAGAGGTGACACTCGCTGCATTCGGATGGATTATGCCGATGGGGTATCCTATCTGGACGACATCGTTATCACTCGAGGTGTGTTGAGAGGATATTTGAATAATGAGCCGGTAGAGTTTATAGCACGATAAATCATTTTAAACTGTCATTTTGGCAGTATTTGATGGCTTGTTGTGTGAAATGGGAATTGTATTTTCCTATTTGTACTTCAAGATGTAGGGAGTACTCTTTGCGCTTTTGGGTAAAAAATAAGCCTGAACTTTTACTTGGGAAGTTCAGGCTTATTCTGTTTAAGCATTTTGTTGCAGTTCGCGTATTAACTGCTTTTGTTTTTCGTTGAGGTGAGTAGGCAGCTGAACCGTAAAGGTTAGAATCAAGTCGCCTTTTTTACCCTCCTCTTTGTAGATAGGGAATCCTTTACCTTTCAGTTTCACTTGTGTTCCGTTTTGGGTTTCAGGTTTAACTTTTACAATCACCTGCCCATCCAATGTATCTACAGTTAGGTCGCCACCTAATAGGGCTGTGTACAAATCAATTGGGACTGTTTTGTACAAGTCGTCTCCCTTGCGTTGGAAATTGGCGTCCTCTGCGATGACAAACGTAATGTATAAATCACCGTTTAAAGTGCTATTGCTACCCGGTGTGCCTCGTCCTTTCAGCTTAATCACTTGTCTGTCTCTGACACCGGCAGGTATGGTGATACGGATGTTCTGACCATTGACGTTCAAGACCTGTTTATGGGTAATGGCAGCTTCTTGTAACGTCAGATGCAATTCGGCTTGAAGGTCGTGCCCGCGTGTAGCAGAGCTACGACGACTGCCTCCATGACCGAATAGAGACTCGAAGAAGTCAGAAAACCCTCCTGCATTATGACCAAACTGATTGAAGTCGTCAGCATTGAAGTCGTTGCCATAATAATAGGTATACTGATTGCCATTGCTCTGACCACCCCTTTGAGACGCTTCAAACTCATCGGCGTGTTTCCACTGTTCGCCGTATTCATCATATTTTTTTCGCTTTTCAGGGTCGCTTAATACTTCGTTGGCTTCATTAATAGCTTGAAATTTGTTTTTGGCTTGTGGGTCATTCGGATGTAAGTCGGGATGATATTGCCTGGCTAACTTTCGGTAGGCCTTTTTGATATCATCCTGTGTGGCGGATTTGTCTACACCAAGTACGTTGTAATAATCAATATATGCCATAGTCTGTATTGTTAGTTTCGTATTTCGTTTCTATACTGACAACAAAGTTTGCACCATTTGCCGATGTGGCAGTTTTCTTTCAGCTTTATTAGCTGTTTAGATTAAATTTAACTTGTGAAAAGGATGTTTTCTTCTCTTTTTTAGCAAAGAGTAGGTTGAGATGGCCTTTATTTCGATGAATTTGCGTACCTTTACCCTCTAAAATTAAAAAGAATAAAGTATGAAGCATTTAGTATACATATTTGTATGTCTGTTTGCCTTTACGGGCTGTTCGCTGAATAAAGAAAAAGAAGTTCGTCTCAAACTGGTGCAGACGAGTGATGTGCATGGAAACTTTTATCCATATGACTTTATCCGCAAACGCGACGGAGAAGGTGGCTTGTCGAGGGTGAGCGCATACGTTAAGGAGATGCGCAAAGACTATGGTAAGAATTTGCTGTTGATGGACAATGGAGACTTGCTGCAAGGACAACCTACTGCTTATTATTATAATTTTATAGATACAGTATCGGTGCATTTGATGGCTCAAATGTTGAATTATATGGGCTATGATGCTGCAAGTATGGGAAATCACGATGTGGAAACCGGACATTCGGTATACGACCGTTGGGCTTCGCAATGTAAATTTCCGGTGCTTGGTGCCAATATCGTGCGCGAATCAGATGGGGAACCATATTTGAAACCTTATCTTGTGGTTAAACGTAACGGGTTGCGTATCGCTATTTTGGGAATGATTACTCCGGCTGTACCCAACTGGCTTCCTGAAAAGTTGTGGAAAGGACTTCGGTTTGAAGATATGGAGGAGACGGCTCGTCGCTGGATGCCTGTATTGCGCGATAAAGAGAAAGCCGATATTGTGATAGGTTTGTTTCATGCAGGAGTCAATCCGGTGTTGGTTTCGGAACAGTATCGTGAGAATGCATCGGTTACGGTAGCTCAGCAAGTACCGGGCTTTGATGTGGTCTTTGCAGGACATGACCATCAAACTCATTGTTATAAGGTAGAAAATGTAGAAGGCGATTCTGTCTTGATTCTGGACCCGGGCAGTAGAGCTAACGTTGTATCTTCGGTCGACTTGGTATTGAAAGTTCGCAAAGGAAAAGTTGTAAGCAAGGATGTAACAGGTGAATTGGTAGATATGAATCAATATGCCCCGGACGAAGAGTTTATGCAGAAATTTGCGACTCAGCGTGAAGAGGTACAGCATTTTGTAAGCAAAGAAATCGGTACATTTACGAATGGCATTACTACCAAGCAAGCTTATTTTGGTCCGTCGGCATTTGTCGATTTTATCCATGAGATGCAGCTGAAGTTGACGGGCGCAGATGTTTCGTTTGTTGCACCTCTTTCGCTTGCGGCTGAAATTCCTGCTGGTAAAGTGACGGTAGCCGATATGTTCAATTTGTATCGTTATGAAAATATGCTTTACACGATGCGCCTTTCCGGAAAGGAAATAAAAGGGATGCTGGAGATGAGTTATGCCATGTGGACAAATCAGATGAAGAATGCAAACGACCATTTGCTTTTGTTGGAGCAGAATAAAAAAGGGAAATATCAGTTTGTTAATTTTAGCTACAATTTTGACTCGGCAGCAGGTATTTATTATACTGTAGATGTTACAAAGCCGGCTGGCTCGAAAGTAATCATTGAGAAAATGGCTGATGGACGTCCGTTCGATGAAAATGCTTATTACAAGGTTGCTTTGAATTCGTATCGTGGAAATGGCGGAGGTGAGTTGTTGACTAAGGGAGCAGGTATCCCACACGACCAACTGACAGAGCGTATCTTGGATTCGACCGACAAGGATTTGCGCTATTATATGATGGAATACATCGAACAGCAACAAACTCTTGACCCGAAACCTTTGAATCAGTGGAAGTTTATTCCGGAGAAATGGGTGAAACCTGCTGCGGAAAGAGACTATCGTTTGCTCTTTGGAGATAATAAATAATGAATACTTATCTATAAGTAAAGTATCAATTTGAAGCAACGTGCGAAAATAGCATTTTCATTGTTCCTGTTGGCTTTGTTTGTAAGCTACCAGGTAGGAGTGACAGCCTTCACCCACGTTCACTATGTGAATGGGGTGATGGTGGTGCATTCGCACCCTTCGTCGGACTGTTCGCACCAACACAATGCTTCTCAATTTGTACTGATTACTCAGCTCAGCCATATTGATACGGATGCGGCTGTGCCTTTTGTATGGGTGCCAGAAATGGCTTCTGTATTATATTCCTTGTCTTTCCCCACTCAGGTTCCTGTTGCTAAAGGGGTTCATTTACAATATCTTCGCTTACGGGCTCCTCCCGTTGTTTCAGTCTTAGCTTAAAACAAGGTCAGCCCTTTGATAGGGATTGGTCTGTTTTTTTGTGAATCTGTCGGCGCATAGACATGCTGTCGGAGTATAACATTTCTTATGTATATGCTTGCACGATAGAGGCTCTTCGGTCGATGAAGGGTCGTATCTATTGTGAAGATATTTTAATTAATTACTGAAACAATGAAAAAATATATACTTTTAGTGTTGCTCATGTTGATGGGCAACTGTCTGTATGCCAATAAACCTATACGCGAAGGCAATGTAATCAATGGTCATGTGTTGGAAAAAGGAACCGAAGCAAATATTCCATATGCAACTGTTCTTGTTGTGGAGACAGGAAAAGGAACGGTGACTAATGAAGAAGGACAATTTTTGTTCAAGGATATAAAACCCGGTAAATACACATTGCGTGTACAGGCGCTTGGCTATAAAACGCAAGAAAAGAAAGTGGAAGTAAACAAAGAATATGCTACTGTTGTTCACTTTCTAATGGTGGAAGAAACGTTTGTAACCGACGAAGTGGTGGTGTCTGCCAATCGCAATGAAGTGAGCAGACGAGAAGCTCCGGTCATTGTCAATGTAATACCCCAATTCGGGATAAAATAGCGATTAGTTGCATGTGAAGACAGATACGTGA
>DYCT01000138.1 GCA_019417975.1 Bacteroides sp. | reverse complement strand
GCCTTTATCAGACCCAAGTTACCCTCATTAATCAAGTCGGGCAAACTTAATCCTTGGTTCTGATACTGCTTTGCTACTGAAACGACGAAACGGAGATTGGCGCGGGTCAATTTCTCCAGTGCGACACGGTCACCCTTACGGATGCGCTGAGCGAGTTCTACCTCTTCTTCAACAGTAATCAGATCCTCACGCCCGATTTCCTGCAAATACTTGTCGAGAGAGGCACTCTCTCTATTCGTGATACTTTTGGTAATCTTTAATTGTCTCATTCTTCTAAAAATGAATTTGGTTGCAAAGTTACGGAAAATTTTCCGTCCTACCCAATGTTAACGAAACTTTTTCCATTTTAGTATTTAGTATAAAGTTCTTTTTCTTGGGGAGTATCCTAACTCGCTTGTCATTATTTCTTGTTTATTATGTAAAAGCTAACGGAAACATGCTAAAAAAGTGTCGCTCCTGCAAAAAGACAAGAACGACACTTTCGATTAAACGTATAGAGTCAAAGTTTATTCTTGCGACAAGTCAACTGCATAGTTGGCTCGTTTTCCGGACGGGAACATACCGGTAATGAAGAGAACCTGCTCCGGTGATTTCGAAGCAGCCTTCAAGACTTCTTCCAAATCGCTCACCTTGCGCATTTGCTGGTTGTTCACCTTCAAGATGATGAATCCCTTACGAATACCCGCAGCACCCATTTTACCACCATTAACACCTGTTACTTCCAAACCGTATCCCAAATTGAGTTGTTGCTTCTTATCATCGGGCAATACTCGGAATGCAGCTCCCAATATATCCATATCCACACTCTTCACCACTTTGGTAGTGCCTTGTTCGTTCTTCAACAGCACTTCCACTGTCTTTTCTTTCTTGTCGCGGATAATTTTCACTTTTACTTTATCGCCTGGGCGATGTACTACCAATGCCTCTTGCAATTCAGCCATATTCTTAATGGATTTGCCATCAAGTCCTACAATTACATCGTTCGAACGAATACCGGCAGCAGCGGCCGAACCGCCTTCTACCACTTCATTCACCCATACACCGTCTACTACGCCCAATTCTTTCTGTTTATCACTCAATTTGGTTCCTTTTTCGTCGATAGGCATATCGCTCATATTACCATCACCGCCCAACGAGGCACCTTTGATACCCAACAACGCACGCTGCACAGTACCATATTGTTTCAAGTCGGCTACTACCTTTGTCATAATACTAGTCGGGATAGCAAAACCATAACCCGAATAAGCACCTGTAGGCGATGCCAAAGCCGAATTAATGCCAACCAACTGACCTTTGATGTTTACCAACGCTCCACCACTGTTTCCTTGATTGATGGCGGCATCTGTCTGAATAAACGACTCTACGCCTCCGTTATAGATTCCGATGCTGCGAGCTTTGGCACTGACAATTCCGGCAGTCACTGTAGATGTCAAGTTGAAAGGGTTACCCACAGCAAGTACCCACTCGCCTACTTTCAAAGCATCCGAATCACCCACAGGGATAGCGGGAAAATCATCACCTTCAATCTTCACCAATGCCAAATCTGTGCTGGGGTCTGTTCCTATGATACGGCCTGCAAATTCACGATTATCATTCAGTTTCACAGTAATTTCATCAGCACCATCTACCACGTGATTATTGGTCACGATATAACCGTCTACCGAAATAATAACACCCGAACCAAATCCAACACGCTCCGGAGTCTGCACTTTTTGGCTACGTCCTCGGCCGTCATTGAAAAAGAAGTCAAAAATATCGGGCATTGTCTGTACAGTCTGTACTTTTGAAGTCTGTTTAGCCTTGATATGCACAACGGCATGAATTGAACTCTCGGCAGCGACAGTCAAATCCACAGGTTGTCCATTCACGCCACTCAATGCCGCCAATTGCGCATTGGGGTTCTGCTGAAATATCTGGTTAAACGATTGACCTTCCTCTTTAGGTTCGTACAAAGAATAAGCAGTGATACCTGCCACACCTGCGCTGACAGCTATGCAAATCAGCCCTACTCCTAAAAATGTTTTCGTTTGCTGTTTCATACGTTTCTTATTGATTAAAATGTTAATATCTGATTTCGTTTTTAACTTACAGACGTTAAATTAACAACAAATTTCGGTCGGTTATTCTTTCTGCCATACTCTTTTGCTTTCTTTTAACAGAGGTAATTCACTACTTAACAGGGGTTAACTGCCACTACTGCCAAATTTACATTCGTTACAGATAACTGACAAAACAACATGAATCTATAGGATATATATGACAGCTTTAGAGAAAAAACACTATCTTTGTAGCCAATAAGCAGATGGCCGGCTTGTCGCTGGTCTCATTTAGAGACGGGAGGAAAGTCCGGGCAGCATAGAGCATCCTGCTTCCTAGGGGAAGGTGTCCGCGAGGGCAGAGTCGTGCAGAAGAAAACAACCGCCCCTCTTTCGGGAGAGGTAAGGGTGAGAAGGCGGGGTAAGAGCCCACCGCTGATGTGGCGACACATCGGGCAGTGCATCTCAGGAGCTGTAAGGTCATGTAAACCGGCGTACGAGGGTTGCTCGCCCCATGCCGGAGGGTAGACCGCTAAAGCCCGGTGGTGACATCGGGACAAGATAAATGACAGGCACTCCTTTCGGGGAGAACAGAACTCGGCTTACAGGCTGTCTGCTTTTCTTTTTTTCGACATTGCTAATTTTCAAAATACTCACACCGTGCTGACAGATAAAATCAAACGGCTTTGGGCTTTCATCACTTACGACATTTGGCGTGTCACAGAAAGCGAAGTAAGCAAAGGACGCTCATCCATCTATTTCATCATAAAAACCGTCATCATCGCCATCCGCCGCTTCACACAAGACCGTATCATCAATAAGGCCTCGGCTCTGACGTATAGTACACTACTTTCCATTGCTCCCATTCTGGCGATTGTATTTGCCATTGCCAAAGGGTTCGGATTGGCCGAACTGGTGGAAAACGAAATCCGACACAGCATAAGCGGACAGACCATTGCGACAGAAGCCATCCTGCAAATGGCCAACACCTATCTGACCAATACAAAGAATGGAGTTTTCATCGGAGTGGGCATCGTCTTGCTGTTATGGACTGTTATCAATCTGATTATAAATATCGAAATCACCTTCAACCGCATTTGGGAGGTAAAGAAAGGACGTAGTCTATACCGAAAGGTAACCGACTATTTCTCTATGTTATTGCTATTGCCACTGCTCATCGTCATCTCGGCCGGATTATCCATCTTCATGAGTACCATGATTAAAAATATGACCGACTTCGTGATACTGGCTCCCATCTTTAAGTTCTTAGTCCGCCTGATTCCCTATGTGTTGACCTGGCTGATGTTTACCGGACTATACGCCTTTATGCCCAATACGCGCGTCAAGCTGAAACACGCGCTCATATCCGGAATCATAGCCGGTACCGCCTATCAGATTTTCCAATACCTATATATAGATAGCCAAATATGGGTATCAAAATACAATGCCATCTACGGTAGTTTTGCCGCCATCCCGCTCTTCTTGCTATGGCTGCAAATCTCATGGACCATTTGTCTTTTTGGAGCCGAACTCACATATGCCGGTCAGAACATCCGCAATTTCAACTTCGAGCACGATACCAAACACGTGAGTCGTCGCTATCGCGACTTTATCTGTCTCCTTATCATGTCGCTCATCTGCAAACGCTTTGAAAAGAATGAAAACCCCTACACTGCCGAAGAACTATCACAACAGAACCAAATCCCAATTCGCCTGGTACACCAAGTGTTATATCGTCTTCAGGAAATCCAACTTATCCATGAAGTTGTATCAGGGGATGCCAAAAGCAAAGAATTGGCCTATTCCCCATCGGTAGATATCCATTCTCTAAGCGTAGCTATATTGCTCGACAGACTGGACAAGTTCGGTTCCGAATCATTCAAGGTAGACCGTGAAAACCAGTTTCATGACCAATGGCAAGCTTTGCTTAAAGCCCGTCGAGAATATTACAACAGCAGCGACAAAATTCTATTGAAAGATTTATAAAGAATTATTGCAGTCTGGTAAAACCAAGACGACAAGAGCAGCCAAAAGAAGGAAAGACGGCTTATCCCCTCCTATTCAAGAGGAGACTATACATGTCTCTACTTTATCGCCTTGGCAGATGCGAATCTGCTTGAATAGCATACTGTCAAAATGCATAAAAATGTATATTTATGCAGTGCGAGAATCGCGAATTTGCGAACAAAAGACCGTATGTTTGCAAATTCGCGAATTTTATTTTCGAAAATCATTGTAATACAAGCATATACATAAAAATCGAATAATTTTTGTTCTTTTTTATTAGCAAAAATCGATGAGAAATCGGGAAAAATCCGGAGGAACCATAGGTGCGTTTTCAAAGTATCTTAGGATACTTGGCAAAGTATCCTAAGATATTTCATCCGAAATAGCACTTTTCAGTGCCCCAAAACAAGGCTTTTTTGCCCCAATAACCTGCATAAATATGCAATAAGAGTCAATATACATATATATTTATGCATAAATATACAAAACAAGAATTATATAAAACGTCAAAAAGCATACCATAATCAGCTTATCAGTTTCTTTTTATCTCAAGTAATAGCTTTTATTTATCAAAACAACAATCGTAGAATAGAATTATACTTAATGTATTCCGACATCCGTTTGCAATTCTTGAAACTACCTATGTGTAGGATAACTCGAAAAGTCTGATTCTAAAAGATACATCCTAAAAAGAGCCGTATCATCCTCTCGCAATGAGATTTTGATACGGCTCTCCTTTAGAATGCCCTCCGCACCGAACGAATTAATATTTATTCCAAGAAATCACTTTCGATGCATCTTTCCTGCTTTTCACTCGCTTACCCTTAGCCGGATATCCGATAGTTATGTCCAACAGTACACGCTTGTTTTCCGGAATACCGGTCAGGTGCTTCAATTCTTTCTCATCAAACCAGCCCAAGATACATGAGCCTAATCCTTCAGCCTCAGCAGCCAAAGAAATGTGAGCAGCTGCAATACCTATATCTATTAGCGGAAAATACTTATCCTTGATTTTACTGCCTAAGAAAGAAGTGAGATTGGCACTTTCCTCCACCAAAAGGATATGGACAGGTGCATTCTTGGCAAACTTATTCATCCCCAATCCGGCTGTAGCTTTTCCTACCTTCACAGCCAATTCGGCATCGGTAACCACCACAAAATGCCAAGGCTGTGCATTACAAGCCGATGGAGCCAAACGGGCAGCCTCCAAGATACGCGCCAATTTCTCAGGCTCAACCGGCTTCGAAACATCGTATGCACGGTCGCTCTGACGAGCTTTTACCAACGAAAGAAAGTCTTCCATAACAGATTCCTCCACCTTATTTATTATAAGCAATCATCCTGCTCAGGTACTTACCGATAATATCAAATTCGATATTTACCACAGTCCCGACCTTGATCGTATGAAAATTGGTATTTTCATATGTGTAAGGGATAATAGCTACCTGAAAACTATCGTCGGTAGGATTACATACCGTAAGGCTGACTCCATTGACGGTCACCGAGCCCTTATCTACTGTAACATAACCACGTTTTGCCATTTCAGCATCTGCTTTGTATTGAAACGTATAGTACCAACTGCCATTGGCATCGTCTACCGCCATACATACAGCCGTTTGGTCTACATGTCCCTGCACGATGTGTCCATCCAAACGTCCGTTCATCATCATGCTACGTTCCACATTCACTTTATCCCCTACCTGCAACAAACCGATGTTTGAGCGCTCGATAGTCTCTTTCATCGCTGTTACAGTATAAGTATCCTCGTCAAGGCTAACCACAGTAAGGCACACTCCGTTGTGCGACACACTTTGGTCTATCTTCAATTCGTTGACAAACGAACATTTCAAACTCAAATGGAGGTTTTCACGGTCTTTTACCACACGAACTACCTCAGCGTATTCTTCTACAATTCCAGAAAACAT
>DYCT01000137.1 GCA_019417975.1 Bacteroides sp. | reverse complement strand
GTAGCCAAATAGAGTGTCTTGTCTACAAGCACTGTATTGTAGACGTTTTTGCTAAGTATATAAGTATTGGTAATTTCCTTTTTTTTGATATTGACAATCATGATGCCAAAATTCGTTGAAAGGTAGGCATATTCATTTTTTATATAGATGTTGTTGATTGTTTTTTCTTCTGTCATTGATTTATTCATCAAATCGGGGATATTGAATATTTTTTCGTCATTGATGAGCAAGTCAATATTAGAGTTGTTGTATACAATAAGCAGTGTTTTATACTCTTTGACATAGGCAATGTCTTTTATTTCTACATCATTCAGCAAGTTGGTTTTATTGTAAGTTTGGATGCTTGTATCTTCCGTATTATATGAATAAAGCGATCCATCACTCAATGTATAGATGATACTGCCTGCCGGTGCTACTTTAGTAGCGTTGTGATAGGCCATATAGATGTTCCAGTTTCCGATAGCTGCATGTGTCAAGTAAGTAGCTGATAGCAGTATGAGGATGGATAAAATGTACTTTTTCATAATGGGCATTATAGTTGATTTAAAAAGTTGCTTAATTTCTCGATGGCTTTAGCGCGGTGACTGATTTTATTTTTGATATCTTCTCCTAATTCAGCAAATGTCTTTGTATATCCTTCGGGGATGAAGATAGGGTCGTAGCCAAATCCGGCTTCTCCATGTTTTTCTTCTGCTATCTTACCATTAACAATTCCTTCGAAAAGATATTCTTTATCATTTATTATCAGTGAAATGACTGTACGGAATCGTGCTTTTCTGTTTTTTATTCCTTTCAGTTCATTCAATACTTTCAGCATATTTGCTTCGGAATTTTTTTCTTCTCCGGCATAGCGTGCTGAATATACTCCTGGAGCTTGGTTTAATGCTTCAATCTCCAAACCTGTATCGTCTGCAAAACAATTTATATGGAAATGTTCTTGAATATAGTGTGATTTCAGAGAGGCATTTCCTTCCAATGTATTGGATGTTTCGGGAATGTCTGTATGGCAGTCAATATCATTGAGTGTAAGCAATTCGATAGAATTACCTACCATTTCTTCCACTTCTTTTAATTTATGTTGATTGTTTGTCGCAAATACAAGTTTCATACTTTTGTTCTTATTTCTGTTATAACGTAAAAATGACTGATTAAAGTATCTGATTTTATTAAAAAAGGGATAAACAGAGGCTTTTGCCTTTATTTATCCCTTTATAAGGTTATAGCCTTTTTATTTTACTTTTATTTGGTCGAATCCTTCACCATAGACACCGATTACGGAGCTTTGCGAAATAAAGGCGGATGGGTCTACATCCTTCACTAACCGGAAGATGTTTACCGATTGACTCTTTTTAGCAAGCACTACCACGACTTTAACCGGTTCTTTGCTATACCAACCTACACCATCGAGCAAAGTAACGCCTCGATGCAAATCGTTTGATATATGTTCAGCTATTTTTTCATATTCTTTGCTGAAGATTAGGAATTGAACCGATTGTCGGGCACTGTTTACTATAAAGTCGATAACATAACTGATAACTGCCAAGGTAACAAAACCAAATACGACTCTGCGCCAATCGTTAAAAACAAAATAGCAAGAGCTGATAATGACAATATCACAATAGAGAATCATTCTTCCCATAGTGACATCCCGGTATTTGTTTACTACTGCAGCAATAATATCCGTTCCTCCCGTACTACCGTTGTTGGCAAAGACAATACCCAAACCAATACCGCATAGGGTAGCTCCCAAGATACAAGCCATGAAGTCTTGATTAGGACCTACGATTTGTGTAAGTTGACCACTACTGTCTTTCATCATTTCCTGGAATAACCATAGGAAGAATGTCAGCGCGAAAATAGCATATGTGGTTTTGATGCTAAAACGCGGTCCCAGTATTTTAATGGCAAAGCCTAACAAGAAGGCATTGATAATAAAATAACTGGTTTGAATAGGGGTTCCTGTAGCATAATAGATAATAGCACAGATACCTGTTACGCCTCCGGTAGTAATCTGATAAGGCAGCAAAAAGGCAGCCCATCCCAGAGAGTAGCTAATCAAACCTAAGGTAATGAAAAGATAGTCTCTGGACTCTCTCAAAAATAATGTTTTAAGTGGAATGTTCATTTTATTATAAAACAATGTTAACTATTTTTTTCGGCACAATGATAATTTTCTTAGGAGTTCTGCCTTCAATCCATTTTTGAGCATCTTCGTTGGAAAGTACTGTTGATTGAATTGTTTCATTGTCGGCATCTGCGGGAAATTCCAATGTGAAACGTGCTTTACCATTGAAAGAAATGGTATATTTTACAGTGTCTTCCTGAAGATATTCTTCTTTGTATTCCGGCCATTGAGCATCGCATACGCTGCCTTTGCAACCAATAGTTTCCCACAATTCTTCACTGATGTGTGGAGCAAATGGGGCAAGCAGAACAATCAGTTCTTTTAAAATCTCTTTTTTACTGCATTTTAAAGAACCAAGTTCGTTTACACAAATCATAAAGGCACTGACAGAAGTATTATAAGAGAAAGCTTCGATGTCAGCACTTACTTTCTTGATGAGTTTATGCAGTGATTTTAATTCTTCTTTAGTCGCTTTTTCATCGGTTACAGTATATTCTCCTTGACGATTATAGAACAATGCCCAGAATTTTTTGATAAAGCGGTGTACTCCATCAATACCATTTGTATCCCAAGGTTTTGATTGTTCTACCGGACCAAGGAACATTTCGTACATACGCAGTGTATCGGCACCGTATTTTTCTACAATCATATCCGGATTGACCACATTATACATTGATTTACTCATCTTTTCGACAGCCCAGCCACAGATGTATTTATCATTTTCAAGGATGAATTCAGCATTGTTGTACTCCGGACGCCAGTTTTTGAAAGCTTCTACATCGAGTATATCGTTGGTCACAATGTTTACATCCACATGAATAGGGGTCGTATCATATTGATTTTTCAAGTTGAGCGATACGAATGTATTGGTATTTTTGATACGGTATACGAAGTTGCTTCGGCCCTGAATCATACCTTGATTAATCAGTTTTTCGAATGGTTCGTCTTTGAGACTTACACCAAGGTCGAAAAGGAATTTGTTCCAGAAACGAGAGTAGATGAGGTGTCCTGTAGCATGTTCTGTACCACCTACATATAAGTCAACATTTTGCCAATAACCGGCTGCTGCATGTGAAACAAGACATTCTTCGTCGTGTGGATCCATGTAGCGTAAGTAGTAAGCACTTGAACCGGCAAATCCCGGCATAGTATTTAGTTCGAGTGGGAATACATGTTCATTGTCAATAAGTTTGTTTTCTACCACTTCACCTTTGGTTACATCCCAAGCCCATTTTTCTGCGTTACCCAATGGAGGTTCGCCTGTTTCTGTAGGGAGGAATTTTTTCACTTCCGGAAGTTCAAGCGGCAGTTTGCTTTCGTCAATCATATAAGGCATTCCGTCTTTGTAATATACAGGGAACGGTTCACCCCAGTAACGCTGGCGACTGAAAATAGCATCACGTAATCGGTAGTTGACTTTCACTTTACCCAATCCTTTTTCTTTGATATAGGCTTTGGTCTTGGCAATTGCTTCTTTCACTGTCAAGCCGTTCAGCACCAGTCCGTCTTCTTTTTCAAAACCAGCTCTTGGCGAATTGGTCATAATACCTTCTTTGGCATCGAAGCTTTCTTCACTTACATCGCAACCTTCGATAAGCGGCCGGATTTCCAAACCGAAATGTTTAGCAAAGGCATAGTCGCGACTGTCGTGAGCAGGTACAGCCATGATGGCACCTGTTCCGTATCCAGCCAATACATAATCGCTAATCCATACCGGAATATCTTCACCGGTGAGGGGATTGATGGCATAGCTTCCTGAGAATACACCACTCACACTACGGTCGGCAATACGTTCACGCTCTGTACGTTTCTTGGTACGTTCCAAGTAAGCGTCTACTTCGGCTTTCTGAGCAGGGGTAGTGAGCTGGGCTACCAGTTCGCTTTCAGGAGCCAATACGGCAAATGTAACACCGAATACTGTATCGGCACGGGTGGTAAAGATGGTGAATTCCTGGTCGGTATCTTTTACCTTGAACTGCATTTCAGCACCTTCTGAACGACCAATCCAATTGCGTTGAGTCTCTTTCAGAGAGTCAGTCCAATTGATGTTATCCAATCCGTCCAATAAGCGTTGTGCATAAGCCGAAACACGCAAGCACCATTGACGCATCACTTTTTGTACAACAGGATATCCACCACGTTCGCTTACACCGTCCACGACTTCGTCGTTTGCCAGTACTGTACCCAGTTCCGGACACCAGTTCACCATCGTATTGCCTAAGTAAGCGATACGGTAATTCATTAAAATATCTTGTTGCTCTTTGGTCGATTTGTTTTTCCATTCATCTGCAGTGAAGCATAACTCTTCGCTGCAAGCCGCTTGAATGCCTTCCGTACCTTTGGTTTCGAATGCTGCAATCAGTTGACTGATGGGGCAAGCTTTTTGCTGTGCATTGTCATAATAGCTTCCAAACATTTTCATGAAAGCCCATTGTGTCCATTTGTAGTAATGGGGGTCGCAGGTGCGCACCTCTCTGTCCCAGTCGAAACAGAAACCAATTTTATCGAGCTGTTCGCGATAGCGGCTGATGTTATTTACCGTTGTGATAGCCGGGTGTTGTCCGGTCTGGATGGCATATTGTTCAGCAGGAAGTCCATATGCATCGTATCCCATCGGATTTAGTACATTAAATCCTTGCAGGCGTTTGTAGCGAGCATAGATATCGGAAGCGATGTATCCGAGTGGGTGTCCTACATGTAATCCGGCTCCCGAAGGATAGGGGAACATGTTCAGTACATAGAATTTCTTTTTCGATTCATCCTCTTTCACTTGATAGGTTTTCTGTTCAACCCATCTTTGGTGCCATTTCTTCTCAATTTCCCTGAAATTATATTCCATAACGGTAGTCTTTTATAGCTTATTTATTGATTTGCTTTTATATAATAATGTGGCAGCAAATATACAATAAAGAAACGAAAGCAACGGTACAATGCGAAAGGAATGTTGTAAGATAGGGGATTAGGAATAGTAAACAGTATCTGTATTTTGGGTTTTCATTTTGCTTTCTGCTTTTGTAATCCATTACATTTAAAAAACATTGTGCCAATGAAAAATATGTTGTATTTTAGCGCACTTTCCTATGTGGAATAAAATTAATCGTTTAATTATGAATATGGATAAACCGAGGCAACAAGTCATCGTATCACTGACTTCTTTTCCGGCAGCGATATCTTATGCTATGAAAGCTGTTCAGTCTTTATTGAATGGTTCTGTTCTTCCTGACAAGGTGGTTCTTTATTTGACTTTTTCTCAATTTGTGGAAAAAGAGATACCTCAAGAACTTTGGGCATTGGCTAAAAGCAACCCGATTTTTGAAATACGTAATTATGATCGGGATATTCGTTCTTATCGGAAATTGATTCCTGCTTTACAGGATTTTCCGGATGCTGTTATTGTAACGGTCGACGATGATGTAGCTTACCACCGGAATATGTTACGGGATATTTTACACTTGCATGAGCAATATCCCGATGCGGTTTTAGCTCATAGAGCTAAGCGGATTAAGTTAGGAATGCCTTATCGGAAATGGACAAAATATCGTTGGTATAGTTTTCTTTTTAAGCGTATTCATGCCAGTTATCTGAATATTCAAACAGGAGTAGGGGGAGTTCTTTATCCTCCCGGATGCTTGAAAAGCGATATGCTCGATGTTGAACTTTTCACTTCTATTGCACCTACTACTGATGACATTTGGTTTTGGGCGGCTGCAGTGGCCAATGGTAGAAAAATAATTCCTGTTCCGTTTGGTCATAACAAACCTCAAGGATTGAATAAGCCTCGTGAGTTGTCATTAAAAACTATTAATTTTAAGTCGGGTATAGACCGTAATGCCGCTGCTTTTCAAGCTGTTTTGGAAAAGTTTCCAATTGTGAAAGAGCGATTACAATAATATGAAAACACTACTGTCCCGTTAAAGTAGACTAATCGCTCTTTGAATTAATTGAAATA
>DYCT01000136.1 GCA_019417975.1 Bacteroides sp. | reverse complement strand
TCACGTATCTGTCTTCACATGCAACTAATCGCTATTTTATCCCGAATTGGGGTAACTATAAAATATCTCATTCACTTTCATAGGCACACATCCATTTCATTTTCCTTTATATAAACGGCCGTATTCCCTTCCGACTCTTGTACCGATACCTTAAAACAGAATGGAACTTGCTCACATATCCAACGGGCCATATTCTCTGCCGTCGGATTGAAAGGCAACACATCATTCAGATTTTGATGGTCCAAACGCCCTTGTACCACTTTCTTGATATGCCCAAAGTCGACAACCATGCCATCGGCATTCAGCTCACGCGACTTGCAATATACCTCAATAATCCAATTATGTCCATGCAAACGACAACATTTGCTGTCGTACGATAAATCGAGTTGATGGGAAGCCGATACTTCCATCCGTTTTTTTATAATGTACATACCCTTCTGTAATTTATACGCAAAAATACGCAACATTTCTCGACATCTGCAAAACATTACCTATTATTATTATATCTTTGTCACTTATTCACTCTATTTTCTAACGTAAACATCTACCCATCATGGCAAAGAAACGCAAATTTGTTGGACTCCCTATAGTCCTGCTTTTCTTAATCATCTTCTATAATCACGCGAATAAAGCGGAACATCAATCGGCCGAACTTACACCGGCAACTGTAGAGACTCAAGTTACAGATTCGCAGAAGCCCATCAACGATTTGGAAATTCCTTCGCGTCTATACAATCGCGAGGAACAGATTATCCGCCACACTGGATATACCGTTTCGTACAACGATAACTGGCGCATCCCTAACTGGGTGGCATATGAACTGACGCTTGAAAAAACATTAGGTACCGTAAAACGTTCCAATAAATTTGTAGCCGACCCATTGGTAGACGGAGTTGAAACCCACACCAGCGACTATAGTAACTCCGGTTACGACAGAGGCCACATGGCTCCGGCTGCCGACATGAAATGGAGTGAAAAAGCAATGCGCGAATCGTTTTACCTTAGTAATATCTGTCCGCAACTGCATAACCTCAATGCTGGCGATTGGAAAGAACTGGAAGAGAAAGGTCGCGACTGGGCACAAGAAGAAGGTTCTATCTTCATCGTATGTGGCCCCATTGTAAGCGAGAATCCAAACCGAATCGGAGTCAACAAGATTGCTGTGCCCGATGCCTTTTTCAAAGTATTCCTGTGCTATGGAAAACAGTCCAAAGCCATTGGCTTCATTATGCCACATAAAAAAGGAAGCCATCCGCTCCACTCGTATGCCATGAGTATCGATGAAGTAGAAGAAATAACCGGCATCGACTTCTTCCCCAACCTGCCCAACGAGCAAGAAGAAGAACTTGAAGCGATGAACAACCCCAGCGCATGGGGACTCTAATCAAAACTCCGAATATCCACTGATTGACCACGAGCTATCCTATAACTCCATGAAAAAAAAGACTAAACAAATACTTTCAGCCTTATCTGTCTTGGCCATTGCCTTAACAGCTGTTGCCGGCTATGGTTATCACATTTTTCTGTCGCCTAACCTTAAACTGACAGAAAAGGTTTATCTCTACATCGACCGCGATGACACACCCGACTCGGTTTACACCAAATTGCAACAACTCATCTATCCATCCAACCTTCAAGGATATCAATGGCTCTGTGCCTTAAAACCGCCTCAGACGACACATACCGGACGTTATCAAATCACCCCTACGGACAACATGCTCAGCATCTATAAACGCCTGACCCGTGGTCAACAATCTCCGGTAAAAGTAACTTTCAACAATCTGCGTACTTCAGCTCAACTGGCGGCTCGAATCGGAGAGCAACTCATGATTGATTCTATAGAAATAGTTACCCGACTAAATGATAGTAACTTTTGCGCAAAAATGGGCTACAACTGCCAGACCATTGTCTGCCTATTCCTTCCCAACACTTATGAACTCTATTGGAATATCTCCGCCGACAAACTGTTCGAACGGATGCAAAAAGAGCACCAACATTTTTGGAACGAAAGCCGACTACATCAAGCAAAAGCCATCGGTTTCACTCCTGTCGAAGTGTCCATCATTGCCTCTATCGTAGAAGAAGAAACCAACCAAACTGCCGAACGCCCTATCGTGGCAGGACTATACATCAATCGCCTGCACCGCCGCATGCCGCTCCAGGCAGACCCAACCATCAAGTTTGCGTTACAGGACTTCGGACTGAAACGTATCCTAAACACCCATCTGACAGTCGACTCACCCTACAACACGTATCTACATGCCGGACTTCCTCCCGGTCCCATCCGCATCCCGACTCCAAAAACATTAGACCAGGTACTCAACTACACCCGACATAGCTTCTTATATATGTGCGCTAAAGAAGACTTCTCGGGTAGCCACAATTTTGCATCATCTCTTGCTCAGCACCAAATAAATGCACGAAAATATTGGAATGCACTGAACAAGCGTAAGATTTTTTAGCCTCGAACGCTTATTTTTCCAATTAATTGCTATCTTTGTGTCACTAATATGTGATTAACACTTTTAATTCTTAACTATGAGCAAACAACTTCTTTTAGGAGATGAAGCCATTGCACAGGCTGCCATCGATGCAGGCCTGTCTGGCATTTATGCCTATCCGGGCACACCTTCCACCGAAATTACCGAGTATGTTCAATCTTCGCCCGTAACCCGCGAACGCAACATCCACTCTCGTTGGAGTACCAATGAGAAGACAGCTATGGAGGCTGCGTTGGGTATGTCTTTCACCGGCAAGCGTGCGATGGTATGTATGAAACACGTCGGCATGAACGTAGCAGCCGACTGCTTTGTCAACTCAGCCGTTACCGGTGTAAAAGGTGGATTAATTGTTGTGGCTGCTGACGACCCCAGCATGCACTCTTCTCAAAATGAGCAAGACAGCCGTTTCTACGGAAACTTCGCTCTTATCCCGATGTTTGAACCATCTAACCAGCAGGAAGCATACGACATGACTTACTATGCCTATCCTTTCTCTGAGAAAATGGGTACTCCCGTACTGATGCGTGTCGTTACTCGTTTGGCACACTCTCGTTCTGGCGTTGAGCGCAAAGAGCTCCTTCCTCAGAATGAACTTTGCATGAGCGAAGACCCCAAACAATTCATCTTGTTACCGGGTATTGCTCGTAAACGTTACAAAATGCTCCTTGAAAAACAAAACGTATTCGTAAAGGCTTCTGAAGAATCACCTTTCAATAAATACATCGATGGTCCTAATAAGAAAATGGGTATCATCGCTTGCGGTATCGGTTACAATTACTTGATGGAAAACTATCCTGACGGTTGTGAGTATCCGGTTCTTAAGATTGGACAATATCCACTGCCAGAAAAACAATTACGCCAATTGGTAGATAGTTGCGAAGAAATCCTCGTATTGGAAGACGGACAACCCGTAGTAGAAAGCATGATTAAGGGTTATCTGGGACTGGGCATCAAAGTAAAAGGTCGCTTGGATGGCACATTGTCTCGCGATGGTGAATTAACTCCCGACTCTGTGGCAAGAACAGTAGGCAAAGAAAATCACTCACCATTTACAAAACCCAATTTGGTAGAAATGCGTCCACCTGCACTCTGCGTAGGTTGCGGACACAGAGATATGTACACAGTACTCACCGAAGTGCTTCGTGCAGAATATCCTACTCACAAAGTATTCAGTGACATCGGTTGTTATACACTGGGTGCTATGGCTCCATTCAACGCTATCGACTCTTGCGTAGATATGGGCGCTTCTATCACCATGGCAAAGGGTGCTGCCGATGCCGGTCAATACCCAGCAGTAGCCGTTATCGGTGACTCTACATTCACACACTCAGGTATGACCGGCTTGTTGGATTGCGTCAACGAAAACAGCAACGTAACAATCATCATTTCCGACAATGAGACTACAGCTATGACCGGTGGTCAGGATTCAGCCGGAACAGGCAAGATTGAAGCAATCTGCTTAGGTCTGGGCGTAGCTCCCGAACACGTACGTGTAGTAGTCCCCTTAAAGAAAAACTACGAAGAAATGCGTCAGGTACTCCGTGAGGAAATCAATTATAAAGGTGTTTCCGTCATCATCCCGCGCAGAGAGTGTCTCCAAACATTGGCAAGAAAAAAAAGAGCAAGTAAAAAATGAAAAAAGATATCATCCTTAGTGGTGTGGGCGGACAAGGTATCCTCTCCATCGCAACCATCATAGGCCAAGCAGCCTTGAAAGATAACTTATACATGAAACAGGCCGAAGTACACGGCATGAGCCAACGAGGCGGTGACGTACAGTCTAACCTGCGCTTGAGCGACAGCCCTATCGCTTCCGACTTGATTCCTACAGGAAAGTGCGACCTCATCATCTCTTTGGAACCTATGGAGGCATTGCGCTATGTAGAATACCTCTCTCCGGACGGATGGTTGGTAACCAATGAAACTCCGTTTATCAACATCCCCAAATATCCGGAACAGGAAGCCCTCATGGCTGAAATCAACAAATTGCCACACAAGATTGTACTTGACGTGGACAATGTTGCAAAAGAAATAGGTTCTCCACGTGTTGCCAACATCGTATTGCTTGGTGCCACTATTCCTTTCTTGGGCATCGACTATGAAAAGGTACAAACCAGTATCCGCGATATCTTTGGTCGTAAGGGCGAAGAAATCGTTGAACTGAACCTTAAAGCGTTGGCTGCCGGTAAGGAAATTGCTGAACGCAACATGTAGTTCCCGTTCTCTCGTGAACAATCAACACGAAAAGGGACATCTTATACATCTTATCTAATCAAACAATGCCCCTGCATAGGGGGCATTCGTTTTTTCACCCATTCTATTTCAACTCATCATGTACACACCCAATACAACACTCTTACAAGAAAGACAAATCATAGAAAAAGCGCTTGAAAGCAACACCCGTCCGCTTAAAGAGATTCAGCAAGCAGCATTTCAAGCACACGCAGATGTAAACCAAATGTACGATAAAATACATCCCTACTCCTTACACTTAGAAATGGTGGCAACAAATGCACGCCAATATATAGGCTGTGTGTGCACAGATGAAAACGACCTCCTCCCCATCATCTTTGGTGCTTACTTTCACGACAGTATAGAAGATGCCCGATATACCTACAACGATATACTAAAAACCGCCCGACAATTCATGGACGAAAAACAAGCCTTACTGGCAACAGAACTCGTCTATGCACTAACCAACGAAAAAGGACGTACACGTGCAGAAAGAGCCGGGGAGAAATACTACCAAGGAATACGCGCCATACCCTATGCTCCTTTTTTAAAAGCATGTGACCGCTTAGCCAATATGAATTATTCACACCAACAAAGCAAAGGATTCAACAACAATATGGCTAATACGTATGCAAAGGAGTTACCTCACTTCTTGGAACAATTGCGAGTTGAAACATCCGACCCACGCTTTCAAATTCCATCAGAAATGCTAAAACAGTTCAAAGAATTAACCGACTTATAAAAGCAAATTTGACCACCCACAACCATACTACTAAAAAAAAGGGTAAAAGAAAAAGTCTTTAGTGAACCTGTATGACAAACCGTAGATAAGTTTGAACTACCTTTTTATGGGTCAGCCTGAAAAGGAGAGAAAAGAAGATAAAAAAAGCCGCACTGGTTAAGATGTGATGAAACTCCGAATGACATGATTTGAGTGTTCGCCCTCTTTGTAATTCACCGGCATAAAGCTACCCGAAGGTTGTGACCCGCCATTAAGGAACGAAACTTGTCTCGGTTTTCTGATAAAATTGATGAGTTTCCCAGTCAAACCAATGCGGCCAATATTTTTATATCACAAAAATAAGTTTTTTATCAGAAACGAGCAAACGAATTGCAATATTTTTTTGGCTACCTATCCTTGCATATCCATTAAACGTCTGAAGCAACAAAAACATCAATTTCCTAATATGCTCTAACAGAAAGAGTGATATAGTACCTATAATAAAAAAGTCCTCCTTAAATTTAAGGAGGACTTTTTTATTTCTTTCAAAACAAATTCGCTATTAAGCTTTTGCTTTAGCAACCACAGCCTTGAAAGCTTCAGGGTGGTTCATAGCCAAATCGGCCAAAACCTTGCGGTTGATTTCGATA
>DYCT01000135.1:5135-6145 GCA_019417975.1 Bacteroides sp. | reverse complement strand
CATTTAGAGTAGCGGAGCCAATAAGCGGACAACCGATTCGGCAGCTCTCTGTGTCAGGGGACGCTTGTCCCATGTCTTGGCTTGTAGTTGGGTACAGTCTTTTTGGTCGTGCAGGAATATTTCTTTCATCTGCAAAGCAGTCTCTTTGTCGTATAAGAATGCATTGATTTCGAAGTTGTGTTCGAAACTTCGGAAATCCATGTTGGTAGAACCTACTGTCGAAAGTGAATCGTCCGAAACCATTACTTTAGAGTGAAGGAATCCTTTTTGGTATAAGTACACTTTGACTCCGGCTTTCAGAATGTCTTTCAGATAGGAACAAGAGCCCAAGTGAGTCAGACGGCTGTCAGCTTTCTCCGGGAGCATCAGTCGTACATCAATGCCAGCCAAGGCTGCTGTTTGTAGAGCCGTAAGTATAGGTTCTGTCGGTAAGAAATAAGGAGTTTGGATGTAGAAATATTTTTTTGCGCTGTTGATAGCCAATACATATCCTTGCATGATTTCTTTCCAAGGCCCGATGGGGTCAGAACAAACAATTTGTGCAATGGCCGAACCATACGGTTGCAGTTGCGGGAAATAGTTGGCTGATGTGAGCAATGTGCGGTTCACGAAAAACCAATCCAGCAAGAACGCGGTTTGAAGCCCATATACCGCTTTCCCATGTAGACGAAGATGGGTGTCGCGCCAGATGCCCCAGTTCACTCCTCTCATATAACGCATGGCTAAGTTCATGCCTCCCACATAGCCTATTTCTCCATCAATGATGGCTATTTTCCGGTGGTTCCGGTAGTTTACTTTACTGGTGAATTGTGGGAAGCGTACTTTCAGGAACGCCCGGGTTTCAATACCCGCTTCGCGCATTTCCTCATAAAAGCGATTGGGCACATGCCAGCAGCCCACATCATCGTAGAGTACACGTATTTCCACTCCTTCTTGGGCTTTATCCATTAGCACATCGCGTATCAGTCGGCCTATCGGGTCGTCTTCTATGATATAGTATTCCAGGTGGA
>DYCT01000135.1:0-5125 GCA_019417975.1 Bacteroides sp. | reverse complement strand
AGTCTTTGATAAGAGCTTGTAGTTTGGGCTCTCCACTGGTGTAAATATCGATTTGATTGCCTTCGAATGTAAGAGCCTGACTTGTGTTTTTAAAGAGCTGGATAAGCTGGTGGTGCATACTGGGATGTTGAAATGCCATTTGTGATAGGTATTCCTGCATCGGATATTTTAGCAGACGGCTGTAACTCTTTTTGCTGATGATGCGTTCGCGACGGGTGGTACGTCCGAAGAAGAAGTAGAAAACCAGTCCGACGAAGGGGAGAAAAGCCAAAACAAGTACCCAGGCCATTGTCTTCACCGGATTACGGTTGTCCAGGATGATGACAATGATTGTTCCGATTACGGCAACGAGGTAAACTGTGTCGAATGCCGTTGTTGCAAGCTGATTGAAGATTTCGGCCCAATTCATATCATGCGATTAACAAGTATGTTTGCATTCTACAAACATACATAAAACATACGTAAAAAACGAATGATTATGTTTTTTTTAGGGAGGAAGGCTATGGGTATAGTTTGGGCTTCTCTATCAGGCGTGTGGCATAGGTGACTGTACACTGTAACCTCTTTTGTGTGGGTTGTAGCCGGGTTTGTGTCGGTTCCCTTTCATCGATTTGCTGTTTAGGGTGTTCAGTCGGTACACAAAATGAACCATAAGATAACTATTTAGTGTGTTGTATTCTGTGTCTTGTATGTGGTTTGCGGTGATTGTATGTGTCAGGTTGCTTTGTTGGTGCAGGATGTCGTAAATCTTGATGCGCAGTGTCGCCTGTTTGTTTTTGAGAAAGTTTTTGGACAGTTGCGCATTCCACAACACGATGTTGCGGTTAAATCCTTTTCCATATCCCTGTTTGATGTTGTAATTGATGTCGGTCGATAAGTCTATTCCCCAGGGTAGGTTCATGTTTGTATAAGCACTTGTTTCATAATCCATCGTCTCTTGGTTACTTTCTCTTACAGTGTTATTGTGTGAGCGTCCGTATCGTACCGATGCAGTCATCCCGATGTCGAGGATGTTGTTGCGATAATTGCATCCGATGCGTTCCAATAGGTTTAGGTTACGAGTTCTACTTTTCTGCGAATCGTTTTTGTTGAGGCTGGAGAAACCAATCAGGTTTTGGAAATTGAAGTTGGTATAGGTGTTGAATGTGAACTTGCGGTTCTTGAAAGGGGTATTGAATGAGAGAAAACCATAAGTATTCCAATTTCCGTTGACATTGACCAGATGGGTGATTTTTGCACCGGTCGTTTCATCGTACGAAATGCGGTGAGCTGTATTGTTCAAAGTGTTATGGTAAGAAAGATGTACCATCAGTCCTTGTTGCCTTTTGGGCGAGTATCGGTTGTAGAACAAGAGGAATCTACTGATGTAGGCCGGTTTCAGTGCCGGATTACCATAAACGAGGTTCATCGGGTCTGTTATATCTATAATCTCTTGCAAATTCTCTGTTTTGGGAGCCATGCTTTTCCCCCGGTAAAGCAGACGGAGTTGTTCTTGCTTGCTAAATCGTAAGCGGAGGTCAAGAGATGGAGAAAAGTTCCATACCAATTGCGACAACGGATTTTTGCTGTTAGGGCCCAACCGTGTGGTGGTAGTCGACTTTTGTGGTTCTACGTTGAATCCGATGTTGTAGATGTATTTAGGACGGATGGTACGAAACGTGATTTGTAATTCTTGGGTATGGTATTGGTTTTCCGATTCATTGCAGAGCGAGTCAAGGCGATATCCCGGATAGAGGCTTTGCCGGTCGGGCTGTTGATATATGTATTTTTGATTCTGCGCGTTCCGATGCTGATAACTATAGCCGAACAATAAGAACCGGTTGGTGAAAATTGGTTCGGTATAAGTCAGTTGCATGCGATAGGAGTTGCTGTGGTTGTTCCCATCGTTGAATCGGTCTTGCAGAGAGGTGCTGTCGTTCTTAAAGAAATGGGTTTCTGAGTTGGTCCATTGTTGGGTGTTTTTGTTGTTGATGTTGTAATTGAAACGTAGGGTTATGTTTCGTCCTTTCTTACCGGGTAGCTTGCGGTTGAACTGTAGACTTCCGGATGCTTTAATCTGGTTCGAATTATGCTGTTTAAAAGCTTCTTTGTAGTTTACAGAGTCCAGCGCATTGTTGAGTGTTGTAGCTGTTCCCGAACTTACTGCATCGGTTGTGGCATAAGAGAACGTTGGGCGGAAGATGACGTTGGTCAGGCTGTCCGGTCTCCATTCGATGCGAACATTTGCCGATAGATTATGCTTGTATTGATTGGATGTGTTAAGTCCATGTTTGTATGAAGAACCGTTTTGCAGAAAAGTTTCTGTCTGGCTTTTTGTCCAGGCATTGCGCCGGTTGTGGCCATACCTGATGTCGCCTCCTACTTCTGCTTTCTTGCGGTCGAAAGTCAGATTGATTCCAGCGGTTTGCGATGTATTGATACCATTTCCGGCATTACCATCCATCCCCTGTCCGGCATCTCCGAATTCAGAGAATCCTTGGTTGTTGGTGTTGTTGGCAGAACTGATGAGCGACACTTGCTTGTGGTCGGTAAATCGGTTGGCCATGAGTCCGGCCTCGTACCTGTTTCGGCTTCCGTATCCTCCGATGAAATTGCCGAACCATCCTTGCTTCATCCCTTTCTTGACCGACAAGTCGAGCACGGCTTCTTCTTCTCCATCGTCTATACCGGTGACTCGTGCCATATCCGACTTCTTGTCGTATGCCTTTACCTTTTCAATCATTTTAGCAGGGATGTTTTTCAGTGTCATTTGGGTATCATCGCTGAAAAACTCTTTCCCATCTATCATGATTTTCTTGATTTCCTTACCATTGACGGTGATCTTCCCGTCCGAACTCACTTCTGTTCCGGGAAGTTTCTTTACAAGCTCTTCCAGCATGGCACCTTCTGCCACTCGGTAGGCAGAGGTATGAAATACAGTTGTGTCCTGTATCATCGTGACGGGAGGAGCTTCTGCCACGACGATTGCTTCATCCAACAGAATGGCATCGTGGGTTAAGGCGATTGTCCCTAAAGACATATTCGGGTGTGATGCACTTAGATTAATGGAGTGGATATAGGGTTTGTAGCCTACAAATGAAATCTTCAAGAGGTATTTCTTCGGTGGAAGATTGTGAAAAAGGAAATGTCCCTGATTGTCGCTGACCTTCCCTTGCACGAAGGCTGTGTCGGGTAGTGAGAATAGTTGTATGGTGGCTTGTGTTATAGCAGCTTGTGTGGTAGCATCTGCGATGTCTCCTTTCAGCCTACCTGCTTTTTCTTGTGCTAAGGCAGGTAGGCAGATAGACAGCCCTATAACTAAAGCCCAGAACTTTTTCATAATTGAGGCAATCGCGTGTCGTTCTGATAAAAAACAGAAAAAGTTCTGTCTCATATCATTGTTTGTGTCTGTTGCGGAATGCTTTCTCCACCGACGATTTCTTGATTCCGAATTCTAAGCACAACACGTTGATAACCATGAAGATTAAGAATGAAGAAGTGTCTAACAATTCGTTGCTACCGTTGAACAAGCGTATCATCATGTTCAAAAAGATATAACCGATGGTCAGAAAGAAAGCCTGACGCATGGCTTTTACTCTGATTTGTTCAGTATGAGCATCTTCGTTTTTGGTATAGGCGAGCAGAATCATCAGTAAGCCTACTATCATAAATAGCTTGATGATTTCTTTGCAGAGCAACAAGTTTTCGTTGGTTACGATTCCATAAATCGCCAAGATGAATGGTGCAAAGATAGAGATGAGCAGTATGCTGTATCCCATGTAGCGGCAGTAAGAAGGCAGTAAAGCTTTCATAGTGTATGAATGTTTTTTTTAATGATTATCCACAAAGGTAGTGAATTGGTCTCAAATGCCCCTGAATGTTTTGCTTTTTTATGTTTTTGACTTATGTTTGTACCAATAAATACTTATATTGGGCGTGTCATTTTTAGATAAGGCAGATGAAACAGCAGAAAATTCTGATAGGGGGCGATTTACGTTCCCAGTTGCAGCAGGTGTTGCAAGAGGTGAAATATGATAAATTGTTTGTCTTGACCGACGAACATACTTGTGCGTGTTGTCTTCCTGCCTTGCAGCATACCGGATTGGTGGATGAAGCTTCGATTATCACGATTGGCGCTGACGATGTACACAAGACCCTGGAGACATTGGCCGATGTATGGATGGCACTGAGTGTGAAAGGAGCGACACGCCATTCCTTACTTCTCAACTTAGGTGGTGGCATGGTAGGCGATTTAGGAGGCTTTGCAGCTGCAACATTTAAGCGTGGCATCCGTTTTGTAAATCTGCCAACTACCTTATTGGCGATGGTCGATGCATCGGTAGGAGGAAAGACCGGTGTCAACTTCAATGGACTGAAAAATGAGATTGGAGCTTTTGCTCCGGCTTTGGGCGTGATTATCGATACCTCTTTTTTGGTTACGTTAGACCGTTTAAACTTTCTTTCCGGTTATGCCGAGATGTTGAAACATGGTTTAATCAGTACCGAAGAGCATTGGGCCGATTTGCTTCGCTTTGATGTTGATAACATTGATTATTCCTTTTTGAGCGAGATTGTGGCCCGGTCGGTTGCGGTCAAAGAAGAAATTGTGGAAAAAGACCCTTGTGAGCAAAACATTCGTAAGGCACTTAACTTCGGACATACGGTAGGTCATGCTTTTGAAAGTTTGGCATTGGAGCAGTTGTGTCCTGTACCACATGGTTACGCCGTAGCTTGGGGGGTGATTTGCGAACTCTATTTGTCGGTATGTAAAATGGACTTTCCTATCGATAAATTCCGACAGACAGTGACTTTTGTCAAAACTCATTATGGTAGTTTCTCGTTCGATTGTCGTCAATACGACCGGATTTATGAGTTGATGCTTCATGACAAGAAAAATACAGCCGGAGTCGTTAATTTTACGTTATTGCGAGACATCGGAGCAGTAGAAATCAATCAGACTGCTTCTAAGGATGAGATATTCGAGGCACTTGATTTTTATCGGGAGTCTTGAGTGTCGGGATGGTGTTGTTCGTTACTTTTTCTGATTTTACAATAAAAAAGCCTTGAAAAATTTGTTATTTATAAATTAAGCAGTACTTTTGCATCCGCAATTCGGGGTGTAGCTCAGCCCGGTTAGAGTACGCGT
>DYCT01000134.1:2520-6175 GCA_019417975.1 Bacteroides sp. | reverse complement strand
AAACTCGTTTTAGTAGAGAAAAAACGTACCAGCAAATGGCTTTCAGAACAAATGGGGGTTAATCCATCAACTGTGTCAAAATGGTGTACAAACACATCGCAGCCAGATATAACCAGTCTGCTAAGGATTGCAGATTTGTTGGAAGTAGATATTAAAGAATTGATAGTTCGCGAGTATAAATCATATATATTGTCTCAAAAGGCATGAAGCAGTTTTCTGAAGCGACTCGGGTACAGATGCCTGCAATGGTTCATCTTACCCGAATAGGATATACTTACTTTGGTAAGCTGAGTGAAGATAAGAACGGCACAGTCTATGACGGTGACACGAATATTCTTTTACCTGTTTTTGAGCAACAGTTCAAAAAACTGAACCCTGGTCATGAGGGTGAATGGATGCAAGTGCTGAAAGACATCCGCAAAGAACTGAACGATGATGACCTTGGACGTGGCTTTTACAACCGCCTTAAAGTCGTATCTCCTGTAAAACTGATTGACTTTGACAATATCGAAAACAATACTTTCCATTTTACAGCTGAGTTTACTTGCAAGAATGGTCAGGATGAGTTCCGGCCAGACATCACCCTGTTTGTAAACGGACTGCCGCTTTGCTTCGTAGAAGTAAAGAAACCAAATAATCATGGTGGTATGCTGGCAGAAAGCGCACGGATGAACAAAGAGCGTTTCCCGAATAAGAAGTTCCGTCGCTTCATCAATATAACCCAACTGATGATTTTCAGTAATAATATGGAATACGATGCGTTGGGTGGTATCGTACCCATACAAGGGGCTTTCTATTGTACAGGCGCACGCACTTATTCTCCATTCAATTGCTTCCGTGAGGAAAACCCAAGCGGCCAGAAAATTGCTCCATACCATCATGATTATCCATATAAGGAGATTGACAGGGTAGCGGAAAAGAAAATACTGTCTGATTACAACTGTCAGGTAATCCATACCAGTCCCGAATATCAAACGAACCTCGATTTCAATACGCCCACCAACCGTATATTGACTTCCATGTGTTCGCCAGAACGCTTATTGTATATCATTAGATATGGTATCGCTTACGTCCGCATGGAGCGAGAGGTGGACGGCAAGATTGAATCTACCGACCAAAAGCATATCATGCGTTACCAGCAATTGTTTGCATCATTGGCTATTCGTAAGAAACTTGCCGAGGGAATAAAATCAGGAGTTGTTTGGCATACACAAGGTAGTGGAAAGACAGCTTTGTCTTATTATCTGACCTATATTCTCAATGACTTCTATTCTAATCAGAACAAGGTCGCCAAATTCTATTTCATTGTTGACCGCCTTGATTTGTTGGAGCAAGCCACACAGGAATTTGAAGCCCGTGGACTGGTGGTTTCAACTGCTAACACAAGGACGGAACTGATGGAGCAGTTCCGCAGCAACCAAGCACAACAAGGAACAAGCGGCCAAGCTGAAATTACAGTCGTGAATATACAACGCTTTGCAGAGGATAAGGAAAAAGTACGCATCAATGACTATGCTACAAATCTGCAACGTATCTTCATTCTCGATGAAGCACACCGTGGCTATAAACCCGGTGGATGTTTTCTTGCCAACCTTTTTGATGCGGACACTGATTCGATAAAGATAGCTCTCACGGGTACTCCGCTGTTAAAAGAGGAACGTGCAAGTTGCAAGGTCTTCGGCACTTACCTGCATACCTATTATTATGACAAGTCCATTGCAGACGGTTATACGCTGAAAATCATTCGTGAGGATATAGAAACATCCTACAAAGAGCGACTTTCGGACGTGTACGACAAGCTGGACACATTGGTGCAAAAGAAAGACATCCGCAAATCGGAAATCATAGAGCACCCCAGCTATGTGAACGAGCTGGCTCACTATATCATGCAGGACTTGAAAGAGTTCCGTAAGATACAAGGAGACGATACATTAGGCGGTATGATCATCTGCGAAACCAGTGAACAAGCAAGACGGCTTTATGATGTATTCCAAGAGGAGTGGCAGAAATACCAACCAAAGCCTATCAAGATTAAGCTCCCTGACGGGACGTTTGTGGTAGGTGAACCCGAAGTGGATTACAAATCAAAGTATAGACCACTGAAAGCCGGAATCATTCTCCACGACACAGACGACAAGGAAACGAGAAAACAGACAGTCAAGGATTTCAAAAAGAATATGACCGTGGATATTCTTATTGTCTTCAACATGCTATTGACTGGTTTTGATGCACCTCGTTTGAAGCGTTTGTATTTCGGTCGTAAGCTGAAAGACCATAATCTACTTCAAGCCATTACCCGTGTAAATCGTCCATATCCGGGAATGCGTTACGGATTTGTCATTGACTTTGCCGACATTAAACGTAACTTCAAAGAAACAAACGAGGCTTATCTGCAAGAGTTGAATCGTTTTAACGATGTGGAAGAGACTGGTGACGGCAATGCCACAGACACTTTCACTCAAGTGATTGAGGACAAGGACGAGATTGTGGCACAAATGAAAAAAGTACGCCAAACCCTCTTCGATTATTCCTACGATAATGCGGAAGAGTTTTCTTCGGAGATTTCCACGGAAGAAGACAAGGCTGTTCTGCTTGACCTAAAACAGGCTTTGGAATCTGCGAAAAATATGGCAAACCTCGTGCGTACTTTCGGCGATGAGGACATGAAGGAACAATTCGCTAAACTTGAAATCACGAAGTTGCCTCAGTTGCTTTCAGAAGTACAAAGGCGTATTGGCATCATCAACCAAAAGGAAGCTTTTAGCATCGGTGATGAAACAAAGACACTAATCAATGAGGCGATGATGGATATAGAGTTCACCTTCTCTAAGATTGGACAGGAAGAAATGCGCCTTATTTCGGGTGGAGCGGAGCTGAAAGAGAAATGGCAACGCACCATTGCCTCGTTTACCCAGAACTTCGACCAAGACGATCCTGAATTTATGTCGCTGCGTGATGCTTTTATGGAACGCTTCAAGGAGCATGGCTTTGTGATTGACAGCATAGCCAAGTTCAACGAAGAGACTCAGGCTTTGGATGAAATCATAACCCGTTTGCAGGACTTGCAAAAACGAAATAATGCTTTGGTAAAGAAATATAAAGGGGATGAGAAGTTTGCCCGAGTACACAAGCGCATCCGTGAGGTCAACAAACAAAGAGAAGAGAAAGGGCAGAAGCCGATGTTCTCATTCCTTGATGATGAGATTGTAGCCATTCTCAATATTATCAAAGAGGATGTGGATGCCAAAGTATATGACCGTAACGATATTTTAAAAAAAGATGCATACTTCGGGCGCACGGTAATGGCTCTTATCAATGGGTGCTTGTATCATTTTCCACAAATAAAGCCGGAAATGGACGATTATAAGTTCATCCAGCAACGAATTTCACAACAATATATCAACCAATACAATGCCACATACGGCATGGCTTAAAAAGAAGGAATTATGTCAGATATAAAAGAAAAAACATTAAAGCTCATTGACGGACTGAAAGCGACATGCCAGTCTTACGGTATGGGCAACGATGGCAACGAATATAAGATAATCACTCAGGTGTTTCTCTATAAATTCTTGAACGACAAGTTTGGCTATGAGTTGAAAAACGCCAAAAGCGATATTGCCAAGAAACTGATAGGGGATGTGAAATGGGAAAC
>DYCT01000134.1:0-2510 GCA_019417975.1 Bacteroides sp. | reverse complement strand
TACGAGAACCTTTCGGATGATGAGCGTATGCTTATCCAAAGTGCCATTTCGCCCGATGTTCCTATGCTTGAGCCTTATCACCTGATAGCTAACCTTTGGAACCAGCAAAGTAAAGGGGATTTCGATACAATCTTTGATTCCACGATGACAGACATTGCGGAGCAAAATGCGGATATTTTCTCTACGCAAACAACTGCCAACACAAAGATTCCTTTGTTTGAGGCTTTAACACCGTTTGTGACTGACACGGCACAACGTGCGCCATTCGCTCGTGCTTTGGTGGACAAGCTTGTGAACTTCTCTTTTGAAGAGGCATTTGCTCAAAACTACGATTTCTTCTCCAGTATATTTGAGTACCTGATAAAGGACTACAATACAGCCGGAGGTGGTAAGTACGCGGAATACTATACTCCTCATGCTATTGCCACGATTATGGCCCGTCTTTTGGTGGGTGACAATGCTGACCTTCATAGTATGGAATGTTATGATCCATCAGCAGGAACAGGAACCCTTCTTATGGCACTTAGTCACCAGATTGGTGAAGACCGTTGTACCATCTTCTCGCAAGATATTTCTCAACGAAGCAACAAGATGCTGAAGCTGAATCTGCTGCTTAATGGGCTTGTCTCTTCACTTGACAATGCTATTCAAGGTGATACCCTTGTTAATCCTTATCATAAGAGCGATGGCGGACAGCAACTGCGCCAGTTTGACTTTGTGGTCAGCAATCCGCCCTTCAAGATGGATTTCTCAGATACAAGAGAAAAGATAGCTGCCATGCCTGCACGTTTCTGGGCAGGAGTGCCTAATGTGCCTGCTAAGAAAAAAGAATCAATGGCAATCTATACTTGCTTTATCCAGCATGTTATCAACTCGCTGAAAAAGACAGGCAAGGGTGCGATTGTTATCCCAACCGGATTTATCACAGCTAAAAGTGGTATTGAGAACAAGATACTTCATAAAATAGTAGATGACAAGATTGTATATGGCTGTGTTTCCATGCCAAGCAATGTATTTGCCAATACGGGTACGAATGTAAGTGTGTTATTCTTCGACAAGTCGGCAACCACAGATAAGGTAATTCTGATTGATGCCAGCAAATTGGGTGAGGAATACAAGGATGCCAACGGATTGAAGAAAGTACGTCTAAACGATGAGGAGATAGAAAAGATTGTCGGCACATTCCAACGCAAGGAGGCCGTAGATGATTTTTCTGTAGCCGTTACCTACGATGAGATTAAGGAAAAAGGATATTCGCTCTCAGCCGGACAATATTTCGACATCAAGATTGATTATGTAGATATTACCGAGGAGGAGTTTAACCAACGTATCGCTAACTATAAGCAAACCCTTTCCGAACAATTTGCAGAAAGCCATCGGTTGGAAGAAGAAATCATGAAACAGTTGAATGCTTTGCAATTCAACGTAAATGTAGGCGACAATGAGTAAAGGATTGACCATCATAGACAAGGACTATACCCAGTGGGTAGAAAATCTTAGTGTGCGTTATCGGCAAAGTCAAATCAAAGCCGCCGTAAGAGTAAACCGAGAATTGCTCAAGTATTATTGGGAACTTGGTCGAGACATAGAAGAAATGCACGTTGAAGAGCGTTGGGGACAGAGTGTCATTAAGAATCTCTCTGTGGATTTACAACTCAAGAATCCGAATTCAACGGGGCTTTCTCGTACTAACATCTATTATGCAAAAAAATTCTATTTGCTTTATTCTCAACACCTAAAGGTTGTCCCACAAACTGTGGGACAATTAGAGGATGAAAATGGGCCACAATCTGCGGAAGACTCTTCTGAAGTTGTCCCACAGCCTGTGGGACAATTGAAAGAGATGCTTTTTTCAATACCTTGGGGACACCATCGTTATTTGATTGACAGATATGGAACTGAACCAGAAAAGGCTTTCTTTTATGTAAAAAAGACAATGAAAGAGGGGTGGAGTCGTGATGTGCTTCTCAACTTTATGGACTCAGGACTATATGAACGAGAGGGCAAGGCCCTGACAAACTTCACACGTACATTGCCAGACGAGGCAAGCGACCTCGCACAAGAACTGACGAAAGACCCTTACAATTTTGCCTTTACAGGAATAACGAAACCCTACAATGAGCAAATTCTCAAAGATGCATTGCTCGCCAACATATCCCAATTCCTGCTGGAACTCGGTACGGGATTTGCATACGTTGGCAAAGAATACCGACTTCAGATAGGACAAAAGGAAAAATTTATTGACTTGCTTTTCTACAACATAAATTTATCATGCTATGTGGTAATTGAGGTTAAGATTGGTGAGTTTGATTTTCAAGACTTGGGTCAGTTAAGTGGTTATGTGGTTGCATGCAATCATATCCTCAAGAAAGAGGGAAGAGATAATCCTACAATCGGTTTACTCATCTGTCGTCAAAAGGATTCATTACTTGCGCAATACGCATTGGAGGGAAGTAATCTTCCTTTAGGAATATCTGAATATGAGTTATCTAAACTCTATCCTAAAAAGG
>DYCT01000133.1 GCA_019417975.1 Bacteroides sp. | reverse complement strand
CAGTAACTGTATGCCATAGTCGTAGCCGCGACTTGGTGAAAGAATGCCAGGAAGCCGATATCATTATTGCTGCTTTAGGACAGCCTGAATTTGTAAAGGCTGATATGGTAAAAGAAGGAGCTGTGATAATCGATGTAGGTACTACTCGTGTAGCAGATGAAACTCGTAAATCGGGATTCCGCCTTTGTGGTGATGTGAAATTTGATGAAGTGGCACCCAAGTGCTCATACATCACTCCCGTCCCCGGTGGAGTAGGTCCGATGACTATTGTTTCATTGATGAAAAATACGTTATTGGCAGGTAAAAAGGCCATTTACACTGAATAATATACTTTTCAACCCGACTTAAAGCACCGTTTCCCGAATGGCTTAAGTCGGGTTGATTTGTAAATCTCCTTTTCGGTATGAAGCATCTTGCTTGTTTATGCTTTTTCTTCTTCTCTCTTCCCACTCTTTGGGCACAGGAAAAGCTTACGTTGCTTTTTGCAGGCGACTTGATGCAACATGCTGCTCAGATTCAAGCTGCTCATACGGATAGTGGCTATACCTATGCAGAGTGTTTCCGGTATGTAAAAGATGAAATCAGTAAGGCTGATATTGCTATCGGTAATTTGGAAGTGACTTTGGGAGGTCGTCCGTATACCGGCTACCCTACGTTTAGTGCACCCGATGCTTATCTGCAAGCGCTGAAAGAGGCAGGCTTCGATGTGCTTCTTACGGCTAATAATCATTGTTTGGATAGAGGTAAACGTGGATTGGAACGTACGGTCGCTCTGCTCGATTCGTTTAAAATAGCTTACGCCGGCACGTATGTCGATGAGGCGCAACGTGCATCGCGCTATCCGCTTCGCATTGAGAAAAATGGATTTGTCATTGCATTACTCAACTATACGTATGGGACTAACGGAATCGAGGTGCAGCAGCCCAATGTGGTGAACTATATCAGTCGCGAACGTATGCAGAAAGATATCCGGAAAGCCAAGCAGATGAATCCGGATGCGATTATTGCTTGTATCCATTGGGGGACGGAATATCAGTTATTGCCGGAGTTGGCGCAAAAGGAGTTGGCCGATTGGCTGTTGTCGCAGGGAGTAAATCATGTGATAGGAGGGCATCCGCATGTGTTGCAGCCAATGGAATTGCGCCCTCATCGACAAGTGCCCGATAAACAGGTCGTGGTATATTCGTTGGGCAATTGTATTTCCAATATGTCGGCCCGGCATACTGATGGTGGAGCTTTCTTGAAGTTGGAGCTGACCCGACGGATGGGGATTACCCGCTTGAGCAATTGCCAATATGCCTTGATATGGACGTCTCGTCCGATGTTGAGCGGAAAAAAGAATTTCCGTCTTTATCCGATTAATATAGATAGCCGTTTGTTGAATGATGCCGAGCGTCAGCGGATGCGTCGGTTTGTGAATGATGCGCGCACTTTGCTCGACCAGTATAATGTAGGTATAGGCGAATACGTGTTTTAGTTGTTGCTCTCATCCCGAGCTCTTTAGGCGTGTCGCTGCATCCCGATTACTCGTTGGAGGATTAAAACATTTCCATCAAAGTTTTTTTTGAATGTCCAATTTTTATGTATATTTGCTGCATAAATATCGATATAGCCTTATACATAATATGGAAAAACAACAAACATGGTGGCAGCCCGCCACAAAGCCCCAATTCTGGATAGAGTGGGCAAGCATTTTTATCGGATGTATTATTCTTGCAGTTGGATTTGTCTTTTTTATCAATCCTTATAATATAGTTCCCGGAGGTGTATATGGAGCTAGCATTGTGTTGCACAATCTGTTTCCTTCTATTCAGGTGGGTACTTTTGGATATATGTTTGATGTGCCTTTGCTTATTTTGTCAGTAGTTTTGTTAGGAGCCAGTTTGGGTGCTCGTACCCTTGTAGCTGCTCTTTTCACACCGGCAGCTATGAATGTTATTTCGGGAATGGTTTATCCCACTCGGGAAGCTTTGGAAGCGTTGGATCCTGCTCAGCTGTTGGGTGGTTGCATGAATATGTCAGATCATCTGATGTTGACTTCTATTATCGGTGCTGTACTCATCGGTATCGGTAGCGGTGTTGTGGTACGTAGCAAAGCTACGACCGGTGGAACCGATATTGTAGGCATGTTGCTTCAGAAATATGCACATATCCGTTTCTCCAGAGCCATTTTGTTGGTCGATGCAACAGTGGTTTGCTTTGGATTGCTTGTAATTGGTTTCGGATTTGGCAGTCAAAACGATGTTACACAGCCTTCTTGGCATCTTTCATTCTATTCGTTGATTTCTATTTTTGTGATTTCGCGTGTAGTGGCTTATGTCATCAACGGTGCTAAAGACGATAAGATTCTGTTCGTTATCAGCGAAAAAGAGATGAAGGTGTTGCACGATTTCATCCTGAAAGATTTGGACCGTACGGCTACTTGCATCAAGAGTACCGGCTTGTATACCGGTGCCGATAAGGAAATGCTTTTCTTGGTAGTGAGTCGTCGTGAGATAAATGAAGTGAAGGCTAAGATTAAGGAAGCAGACCCAAGAGCTTTTGTGGTGGTGACCGATGCATATGATACTTTTGGTGAAGGTTGGAAACAGCTTCCGTCAGCCAATGAGATTCAACCGGAATAATTTCCTTGAGATATTTGCAAAGATACCCTTTCTTTTAAGAGGGGGTATCTTTGTTTTTTTTATATTGCTGTCTTAACAGGTCCTGATAAAATATCATTTTGACATTTTGTCAAAATGTACAAAATGTATATTCATGCAGCGCGAGAATCGCATATTTACAAGCAAAATAGCTTTAATTTTCAAATTTGCGAATTTAATTTTTGTAACTCGCTATCCTGTAGATATATACGCATATATCGGCTGTTTTTCACTCTCTTTTCTTAGCAAAAAATGGGGAGAAAATCGGGAAAAACACAAGGGAACTATAGGTGCATTTTCCAAGTATCTTAAGATACTTCGCAAAGTATCCTAAGATACCTGGAAAAGTATCCTAAGATACTTGACCCGAAATTTTGCTTTTTGGCGACCCGAAATAAGGCTTTTTTGCTCCATTATCTTGTATAAATATGCATAATAAGTCAAAATACATGAATGGAAATGCATAAATATACAAAACGGATGTTTTTATAAATCGACAATATGATTATTTTGGAGTGATTATTTGTTTCTTTTGGTTTTGAATAGCAGGTTTTTAGTATCAAAATAATAATATTTCATGTTGCTTTTTAAGTTTTACCGGATGAACAACAATTGTCTGTTTATTTTATTGTAGCTTTTCCCGAAGGAATTGTCCGGTGTAAGAAGCAGCGCAGGCAGCTACTTCTTCGGGCGTTCCGCACACCACCAGATGTCCACCTTGTTCGCCTCCTTCCGGGCCCAAGTCGATGATGTAGTCGGCGCATTTTATCACGTCGAGGTTGTGCTCGATAATGACCAAGCTATGTCCGCGGTTTAATAAGGCATCAAAAGCCTCGAGTAGCTTCTTGATGTCGTGGAAGTGAAGACCTGTGGTCGGTTCGTCGAAGATAAACAGCGTAGGCGACGACTTCTCAATGCTTAGGAAATAAGCTAATTTCACACGTTGGTTTTCACCGCCCGAAAGCGTTGACGACGATTGTCCCAGCTTGATGTAACCCAACCCGACATCTTGCAGCGGTTTCAGTTTCTTTACGATTTTCTTTTGTCCGTGCTCGGTGAAGAATTCAATAGCCTGATTTACGGTCATCTCCAGAATGTCGTAGATATTCTTTTCCTTGTATTTCACTTCCAGCGTATCCGCTTTGAAGCGTTTTCCGTGACACGATTCGCATTCCAAGACCAAGTCGGCCATGAACTGCATCTCTACAGTTACCGTACCTTCTCCTTTACATTCTTCACAACGTCCTCCATCCATATTGAATGAGAAATACGAAGCGTTATACCCCATTTGCTTGGATAACGGTTGGTCGGCAAAAAGCTTACGTATTTCGTCGTATGCCTTTACGTAAGTGACCGGATTGCTACGCGAAGATTTGCCAATCGGGTTCTGGTCAACGAATTCCACGTTGGTAAGCATCTTTAAGTCACCTTCCAATGCGATATACTCACCCGGTCGTTCGCTACTTTCACTATATTCGCGTAGTAAAGCCTGGTAGAGAATGTCGCGTACCAAGGTCGATTTTCCCGAACCGCTTACCCCGGTCACAACAGTCATTACATTGAGTGGAAAACGTACATCAATGCCTTTCAGATTGTTCTCACGTGCACCTTTCACTTCGATGTAGTTATTCCACCGGCGGTGGTGTATAGGCAAGTCGATAGATTCCTCTCCAAGCAGATAGCGTACTGTATGACTTTGACTGCCGGGTTGCAGACTTTTCATATCTCCTTGATAGACTATCTTTCCACCCAAGCGTCCGGCTTCGGGACCTACATCGATGATATAGTCGGCTGCTCGGATGATTTCTTCATCATGTTCTACTACGACCACTGTATTTCCTAATTGTTGCAATTGGCGGAGTACATGTATCAGTCGGTCTGTATCGCGCGAATGCAATCCGATGCTGGGCTCATCAAGAATATAGAGTGAACCTACCAGACTGCTTCCTAAGGATGTAGCCAGGTTGATGCGTTGACTTTCACCACCCGAGAGAGAGTTGCTGAGGCGGTTTAGAGTCAGATAGCTCAAGCCTACATCCATCAAGAAACGGATGCGGTTTTTGATTTCCAGTAAGATGCGTTTAGCTACAGCAACATCATGGGCATTCAATTGCAAGTGGTCGAAAAACTCTTTCAATCGGTAGATAGGCAGGTCAACCAGTTGTGAGATGGATTGTCCACCTACTTTCACATAACCGGCTTCGGGCTTTAGACGTGTGCCGTGACAAGCAGGGCAGGTCGTTTTTCCACGATAGCGAGCTAACATCACTCTGTATTGTATTTTATATTGGTTTTCTTCGAGCATTCGGAAGAAGTCGTTGATGCCATGGAAATATTCATTTCCCTCCCATAAGGTTCGACGTTGCTCGTCGGTCAGTTTGTAGTAGGGGGTGAATATCGGAAAGTCGAACAAGGGAGCTGCATGAATCAGGGCATCTCGCCATTGCTTCATCTTTTTTCCTCGCCAACACATGACAGCTTCGTCGTAGATGCTTAAAGCCCGGTTGGGGATGACCAAACTTTCGTCTATGCCAATCACTTTTCCGAAGCCTTCGCAGCGAGGACAAGCCCCTGCCGGAGAGTTGAATGAAAACATTTGGTCGTTTGGCTCTTCGAAGGTAATGCCATCCGCTTCGAATTTTTTGCTGAAAGTATGCAGACGTTGTTCTTGTTCCAGATAGAAGCGTAACAGGCAAGTGCCATCTCCTTCATAAAAAGCCGTTTCGACAGAGTCGGTCAAGCGACTGATGCTGTCTTTGTCGGTATGACAAGCCATGCGGTCGATGAGCAATCGAATTTGAGAAACATCGGGATATTTTTTTCGCATCTCCTCTTCACCTATTACTAAGGCATCTTCTATTCGCAGCATCTCTTCGCCCGCTTCTATTCGGGTGAATCCTTGTTTAAGTTCGATTTCGAGTTGTTGGCAGAGACTTCTTCCTTCGGGCAACATCAGTGGGGCAAGTACCGTGTAGCGTGTACCTTCGGGATAGGTGCGCATACATTCCACTACATCTTCGGCGGTATGTTTCTTTACCAACTCTCCGCTGACGGGCGAATAAGTTTTCCCGACCCGTGCGAAGAGTAACCGGAGGTATTCGTAAATTTCCGTTGATGTGCCGACTGTGGAGCGTGGGTTACGGCTGTTTACTTTCTGTTCGATGGCAATGGCAGGAGGGATTCCTTTGATGAAATCGCATTCGGGCTTGCTCATGCGACCCAGAAATTGGCGGGCATAGGCCGACAAACTTTCCACATAGCGACGTTGCCCCTCGGCATACAATGTATCGAAAGCTAACGATGACTTACCCGAACCCGACAGACCGGTGATGACAATCAGTTTATTGCGTGGTATTTCTACATCAATGTTCTTCAGATTGTTAACCCGTGCTCCCTTTATGATAATCTTGTCATTTGCCATATTCCCCTGTCCTTTTGCTAAAACAATTGTTTGGTATGAAGAGGTGCAAAGGTAGCTAATATTTTTCTTTTTTCTGTAGAAACTTGTTTCTCATTCTATGCATTTACGTTATCTTTGCTCA
The DNA here is from genome assembly GCA_019417975.1 of Bacteroides sp. Classification (GTDB taxonomy): domain Bacteria; phylum Bacteroidota; class Bacteroidia; order Bacteroidales; family Bacteroidaceae; genus DYCT01. Next base: position 53 of record DYCT01000133.1, on the reverse strand, counting down.
TCATTAGTGTCCCGTTAAAATCGGGACCAGTTAAATATTAATCAAATAACCCG
>DYCT01000132.1:1470-6242 GCA_019417975.1 Bacteroides sp. | reverse complement strand
TGCTTATAAATCCTCTTTCGGGTCAGTGCTGAAAAGTTTTTAAGGGCTTAAGTGGGCTCATCCGATAAACCAGGGGAATTAAGCATATAGCTTTGTAAGTCTGAAAAGAAAGAATTTTATATCTGTTACTCCTCTTAAAGCTGCTCTAAACGCCTTAATCTTGGCATTGAATGACTCTGCAAAAGCATTAGTTGCCCTGTTGACAAAGAAGTTCAAGACTTCATCATAATGCTCGTAAAGTGTGGCAGCAATCACATTGAAACTTTTAAAGTCGGAATCGTCCACTTTGTTATACCAGTGTGCAAGCGAGAGTCTTGCTGCGTACTGAATACACTTTCGGTGGGGATTTGGTATTCCTTATTATAGATGGGTTTGATTTGAACTCAATACCCGTTTATTAAATCTCTCTGAGTTATAAATTTATATTGCTGTCCGGTAAAAATCAGCAACGCTTATATCTGACAAAAATACACCAAGTTACATCAGTTTTGCAAAAGGGGGCTTGTTTTTTGTGCTGTGTAAAATTGTGGTACTAAGCATAAAAAAGCCTTTAGAAGACATATATACAAGTAAATTTCATGCTATATGAGATAAAATTCGCACGATTTCTATCATGCCAAATTACCGGACAGCAGTGATAAATTTACATTCTTCTCTTTTTCGGACTGATCCCTTTAAAAGGGTCGTATCAAGCGATGTAGAGTATGATATGCCCTTTTTGTATTTAGGATACTCAAATTTCGAATTTTGAGTTTATGATTTCAACGATTGAGTTTTAGATACATCTTCGCTGAATATTCTGCTATATCTTTTAGAGTGTGAAACTATATTAGTAAAGCTCTAAGCCGAATTCTTGTTTTAGGCGAAGTAGCGCAGGATTCTTTTCATTCATCATTTTAAAGCGGTCTACACGGCTGTAGACACGTACGTTTTCAGTCGGTTCACTTACCCGTATAGTCATGTTTATTTTTCGATTATGTAGCTGTTCGCGCATGTAGTTCAAAATGCTTGTCTGGTTTTCAAGGAACAAGTTTTGTACCATTTCATTGTCTACAGCTACTTCAAACGTGGCATCTTTTAGCAGATGTGGGTGGCTGTTTTGCATTCTTCCAGCTAAAGCTTTCATCTCAGTAGGAAGCTGGTTGCTGTATTGTCGCCAGTAGAATTCCAAGTCTTTTTCATAAACTATATAGTCTTCTTGGATTTCTGTTGTAGTTGTCGATTGTTTAGTCGGTTGAGCTTGAGGTTGAATTTTGGGTTCTTGAACAGCCGGCCTTGTAATTGAAATATTTAAGCTACCATTTTTGATAGTCGGTATTTTCCGGTCGGGAGCATCGGTTTGAACTACAGATGTAGATGGAGCATGTACTGATTGAGACGCAACAGATTGACCTGCGACTTGTGGTGTCACAGGTTGTTGAGGAGTTGCTGATACGATTGGTTTAGGCTGTGCCTTTTCAGTCGATTTCGTGAATAGGGGTTTTAATGACTTCTTAGGGCTACGCCCACAGCCAACATCTTCGCTTTCGGAGTCGTTGAGTTGTGCTATTTGTATTAAAGTCAACTCTACCAACAAGCGTTTATTTTTGCTTGCGCGATAATTTAGGTCGCAATCGTTGCATAGCTTCATTGCTTTGTATAGAAATGAAACCGGGCAACAAGATGCTTGTTGACGGTATCGCTCGCGGATGGATGCACCTACTTGCAATAATTTTAGGGTACTTTCATCGTGACTTACCAACAAATCGCGGAAGTGTGAAGCAAGACCCGTAATAAAGTGATTACCATCGAATCCTTTGTTCAGTACATCGTTGAATAGCAACAAACTTTCCGGAATCTTTAGTTTCAACAGAAAATCGGTCAGTTGGAAATAATATTCATAATCCAGTACATTCAGATTTTCGATTGTTCCTTTATAAGTGATATTTCCGTTAGTAAAACTAGCTACTTGGTCGAAGATAGAAAGGGCATCGCGCATACCGCCATCGGCTTTCTGAGCGATGATATTCAAGGCTTCGGGTTCTGCCTGGATATTTTCTTGTGCAGCAACATAGCTCAAGTGTTCGACGATATCATCCACTGTGATTCGGCTGAAATCATAGATTTGACAGCGTGATAGGATGGTGGGCAATATCTTATGCTTTTCTGTTGTAGCCAATATAAAGATGGCATGATGGGGAGGCTCTTCCAATGTTTTTAAGAAGGCATTGAAAGCTGCTTGTGAGAGCATGTGTACCTCATCAATGATATATACTTTGTATTGACCGATTTGGGGCGGAATACGTACCTGCTCAATGAGTGAACGGATGTCTTCTACCGAGTTGTTGGAAGCAGCATCCAGTTCATGGATGTTAAAAGAACGCTGTTCGTTGAAGCCACGACAAGACTCACACTCGTTACATGCTTCTCCTTCCGGAGTAGGGCACAAGCAGTTGATGGTCTTGGCGAAGATGCGGGCACAGGTAGTTTTACCTACACCGCGTGGTCCGCAAAACAGATAGGCATGTGCCAGTTTTCCGTTAGCGATGGCATTTTTCAGCGTTACAGTCAATGCTTTTTGACCCACTACCGATGCAAAAGTAGCAGGTCGGTATTTGCGTGCTGATACGATATAATTATCCATGAGACAGGTTTTGAATAAGATGTTTTGTGCAAATGTACATAAAAGTAGGCAGAAAGGCGTATAAACTAGAAGTTTTTTGTACTTTTGCATCATAACTATCGTGAATTTTGGGTATGGCTAAATTGATGTTTTTATGGAATACAGTACGTCGTTATAAATATTTGATTACTGTCTTGGCCTTTATTGCCATCGTTGGCTTTTTAGACGATAATAATTACATGCGACGTATTAAGAACAAACGTGAGATTTACCGTTTGGAAAAGGAAATAGAAATGTATCAAAAAGAATACGATGAGAGTACCCGAAAGCTCAATGAGTTGATGGAAAACATTGATGCACTTGAAAAAGTGGCACGAGAGAAGTATTTCATGAAGAAACTCAATGAGGATATTTACATCATAGAAGAATGAAACAATACAAAGATATACTATTTATAGTTGGTGCGGTGTTGCTCTTGGTAGGCGCTGTTATGATGGTAACCGGTTGGAGACTTTCACCTTATATATATACAGTGGGAGCATTGTTTGTTGCTTTTGTACAACTGACGCAAGGATATAAGGGAACGAATGTTATTTTGCGACGTCTTTATCGTCAACAAATGTTTGGAGCCATCGCATTGTTGCTTACCGGACTGTTTATGTTTACCACAAAGCGTAATGAGTGGGTGGTATGTTTGGCTATTGCTGCTGTACTTGAGTTGTATACAGCCTATCGCATTCCATACGTGGAAGGGGATAAGAAGGAATAGTATTGTTGTTTTGAAAGCGATATTAGAAAATAACGCCCAATGAGAAGCTGATGGTGTTGTTGCGACGGTTTAGTGTGATATCTGCTTTTTTTTCTACACCTTCTTCGTCGATTTGTTTGTAGGCTACGTGGCGTGATACATTGTGTAAGCCAATGTCGTATCGGAAATCGAATAAAATATGAGAGATACGTACGCCTACGCCTATCACTCCGCTGATGTGAACCGGATAGATTTCTTCTTGTATGTTCTGGTCTACCAGATTGATAAGTTCAAGTTGACTGTTTTTTTTCCATACATATTTTAGTTGAGGTCCTAAAAAGAAATACATTTCGTACGGATTCTTTTTGACAAAGTTGTATCCGTAGGTGAGTGGTATCTCCAAGGCGTGTATGGTAGCTTCAATACGTGCATAGTCGGGTTCTACATCTGGGTGTTGCGAACCTTTCTTGTCGAATTGCACTTCGCTTCGGTTCACGTTGTACATTGCTTCGGCTTGCATGAAATGGCGATTGATGTTGATACGCATGAATGCAGAACCGAAATAGCCGACGCGATAGTTGTTTTGAATCTCGTTGATGGTTACGTCTTTTATCTTAAACTCTTTCACCAAGTTCATGGAAGAGTTGAATCCTCCTTTCAGTCCATAGTTTATTCTCACTTCCTTTTTCTTCTTTTTCGGTTCCATAAACTGGCCGAAAGCTGCGGAAGTGAATATACAGAGGATGAATAAGAGGATATACTTTCTCATTGGTTATTTCTTTTTTTCGACAGACCAACCAAATTTTCCGATTTTAGTTCCAAGTTCATAGTATCCGCCATGTACGTATGTAAGCAGATTAGCTTCTGCCAACTCCATCTTTCCGGTTTCGGAATTGATATAGGCTTCATCGGCTTTCACATTTACCACATCGGCTATAAACATGTCGTGCGACCCCAGCTTTATAATCTCTTTTACTCGGCATTCGATGCAGAGTGGAGATTCTTCTACAATAGGCGCACTGACAACAGATGCTTTCCCCGGCGTGAGGTTCATCTCTTTGAACTTATTATAGTCGCGTCCGGAGCGAACTCCACACCAGTCGGTAGCAAATGCCATATCTTTGGTCGTAAGATTGATGACAAACTCCATGTTTTTTTTCAAGATGGGGTAAGAATGCCGTTCGGGACGTACTGATATATAGCACATCGGCGGATTGGTACATAGAGTACCTGCCCACGCCACGGTGAGCAGGTTGTATTCGCTTTCATCTTTTCCACAGCTGATTAATAAGGCAGGTAGTGGATAAATCATCGTTCCTGGTTTCCAGTCTACTTTTTTAGGCATGTTCAGGTATTAAATGATGCTGATATCTTCTCTTTTCTGTTCTTTTTCGCAATAGTGGCAACGGATGATGCAGGCTT
>DYCT01000132.1:0-1460 GCA_019417975.1 Bacteroides sp. | reverse complement strand
ATGATATTGAGCTTTACATTGGGGGCTACCACTGCGATGCGGTTTATTTCATCGTCGGTGAAGAATTTATCAGCCACTTTGATGATACCTTTCTTCCCAAGTTTCTTGCTCTTCAGGTTAAAGCCGATGGTAATGTTTGAGTCCATCTTTTCCAGTCCCAACATTGATACTACAGTGAATAGTTTCTCGCTGGGGATATGATCGATTACAGTACCGTTTTCGAGTGCGGCAACTTGTAGTTCTTGTTTTTTTTCGCTCATAGTTGGAGTCTTTCTTTGCTATTTGTATACAGCCAGTTGAGTTCAGGCTGTTATTTTTTTATTAAGTTATTTGTTTACCTTGATTTCATCCAAAGTGATTCCCAGTGCGTCACAGATAATGGCCTGACGTGCATACAGTCCGTTTTTGGCTTGCTGTATGTAGTAAGCTTTTGGATTGTCGTCTACATCGTAGGCTATTTCGTTGACACGAGGCAGTGGATGCAAGATGCGCAAATTGGGGCGTGTGTGTTCCAACATCTTGTTGCGTAGTATATATACGTTTTTCACACGTTCGTATTCCATCAAGTCGGTGAATCGTTCACGTTGTACGCGAGTCATATATAGAATATCTGCATCAGCTATGATATCCTCATTGAAATCGGTATGCTCTACATATTTAATATTATGTTCTCGGCAATAGAGCTTGTATTCTTCCGGCATCTTCAATTCATCTGGAGCAATGAAGTGGAAGGTCGGGTTGAAATGTCGCATGGCCATGATCAGTGAATGTACGGTGCGTCCGTATTTCAAGTCACCTACCAAGAAGATATTCAGATTTTCCAATGTGCCTTGTGTTTTTAAGATAGAATACAAGTCGAGCATTGTTTGTGAGGGGTGTTGATTGGCACCGTCTCCGGCATTGATAATAGGAACAGGAGCTATTTCGCTGGCATAGAGGGCTGCTCCTTCCAGGTAGTGACGCATCACAATGATATCGGCATAGTTGCTTACCATTGAAATGGTATCTTTTAAGGTTTCTCCTTTTGAAGAACTGGTCACTTTCGGGTCGGTAAATCCGATGACTCTGGCCCCTAAGCGATTGGCTGCTGTCTCAAAGCTGAGTCGAGTGCGTGTAGAAGGTTCAAAAAAGAGGGTTGCTACAATTTTCCCGTCCAAAATTTTTCGGTTGGGACACAGTTCAAACTGTTTGGCCATTTCCAAAAGATACAGGATGCGTTCTTTTGAATGATTTGCAATGGATACTAAACTTCTGTTTTCCATGTTTTTAACTAATTAGCTGTATGCTTTGTATTACAGAGTGTAAAGGTAGGAAAAAAAATGAGAGATAGCAGCCTTGATTCTTCCTTTTTGTGCTAAAAAAACTTTTTCCTTTTAGGAATGAGATGCGATGCTTTGTGTGGGCACACGGCTCTTTCATTTAAGATAAAAGTAGAGACATAGTATCCCTTACCCGGTTCA